>CACXCQ010000058.1 GCA_902766185.1 uncultured Eubacteriales bacterium | reverse complement strand
TCCATAGTGCTCGCCGGCAACGGAATAATATTACAGATGACACACCAATTATAGCAATTTTCTGACTCTTGTCAATGTTTACCATTTTTGTATAGTATAACGGTGGCGCAGTGCCGTATTAAAGCATTTCGGGTCGACGTTTCCCCGCTTCCGGCTGCGCAAAGGCAGGCCTTGCGATCCGCACAAAAAAGCCGGCCCCCTTCGTTCGGGGACCGGCTCGATTCAATCGCGGTTACGCTGCCTTACTCGACCTTGGTGAAGTCGCTGGCGCCGTGCTTGCACAGCGGGCAGATGAAGTCTTCCGGAAGGTTTTCGCCTTCGTAGACGTATCCGCAGACATCGCATACCCAGCCTTTGACTTCCTCAGCCGGCCGCGGCTTGACGTTGGCGCGGTAGAAGTCGTAGGACATGCTGGGAACGCTGTTCAGCACCGCGCTCTCCACGATGTCGCAGAAGAACATGATATGGCTTCCGGTGTCCACGGTGTCGAAGACCTTCAGGGACATGTAGCCGTTGGCGTACTTGTTCAGGTACGGCAGCTTGTTGCCGGAGCGGTCGAAGTGCTCGAAGTCAGCAAACTTGGCCACGTCTCTTCCGGACTGGAATCCGAACTGCTGGAACACCTGGAACGGAGCCTGCTCGTTCAGCGTGCAGACATTCATCTCGCCTGCCTTTGCGATAACGTCGCAGGAGTAGTTGGCCTTGTTGATGCCAACGATCAGGCGGGACGGGTCGTTGGAGATCTGCGCAACGGTGTTGCCGATCATGCCGTTGTCCTTCTTGCCGTCGTTGCAGGTGATGACGTACATGCCATAGCCGATCTTGAACAGCGCCGAAGGATCGATCTTCTTCTCTTCTTCCTCGGTGTCCGGCTTGATGTAATCCGCTGCCAGCTCATCCGCCAGAGCCATGAGCTGCGCGGTGCTCTCCTCGTTCAGCGCGGACTTGATGGTCACGTTGTTCTCGGCGAAGGTGATGTCCTTGCAGCCGTCGAACATGCCCCGCATGACCTTCATTGCCGTGGGCGCCCAGGAGCCATTCTCGATGAAGGCCACGGTGCGCTTCTGGAAATTCCTCTCCGTCAGGTGGTCGATGAACTGGCGCATGTAGGGGAAGATCTCCGCGTTGTATGTCGTGGTGGCCAGCACCAGCTTGTCGTAACGGAAGGCGTCCTCCACGCACTCCGCCCAGTCGCTTCTGGCCAGGTCGCTGATCTCGACGTTGGGCACGCCCCGGGCTTCCAGCTCGGCTGCCAGCATCTCCGCCGCTTCCTTCGTGTGTCCGTACACGGAGGTGTAGCAGATGCAGATGCCGTCGGTCTCCGCCAGGTAGCTGGACCAGGTGTCATACAGCCCGATGTAGTAGCCCAGATCCTCTTCCAGCATGGGTCCGTGCAAAGGCAGGATCTTCTCGATCTCAAGCGCTGCCGCTTTTTTGAGCACGGCCTGCACCTGCGCGCCGTACTTGCCTACGATGCCGAAGTAGTACCGTCTCGCCTCACAGGCCCAGTCCTCTTCCACATCCAGCGCGCCGAACTTGCCGAAGCCGTCAGCGGAGAACAGGATCTTCTCGGAGGAATCGTAGGTCATCATGACCTCCGGCCAGTGGACCATGGGAGCAAAAACAAAGTTCAGCTTGTGCTTGCCCAGATCCAGCACGTCGCCGTTGGCCACGTCGACGCTCTTGCTGATCTTGATGTCCGGGAAGAACTGCGCGATCATGTTGAACGTCTTCTTATTGCCCACGACCGTTGCCTTCGGGTATTTTTCCATGAAGGCCTGGATGGAAGCGGAGTGGTCCGGCTCCATGTGCTGCACCACCAGGTAATCCGGCGCCACGCCCCGCAGAGCCAGCTCGATGTTCTGCAGCCACTCTGCCGTCTTGCTCTTGTCGATGGTATCCATGATGGCGATCTTGTTGTCGATGATCGCGTAGGAGTTGTATGCCATCCCGTTGGGCACGATATACTGACCCTCAAAAAGGTCTATATCGTGATCGTTCGCACCGATATAGACGATGGTATCCGTAATGTTTCTGTTCATAAAACTCTCCTTTAACTTGTTTCTGTTGTATTATTTCCTGCGGCCTTGGCCGCGCATTGACTTGTTTACCGCAATGTCCATTCTACCACAGACCGGCCATTCGTGATATAATTTCTGCGCAAATCATTTTGACGAATTTACCGGGAGAAAGTTTCACCGAATGACTGAAAACAATGCGCCAGACAATCTGAACGCCGCCGCGCCGCAGGCCTTGAAGGGCCAGCCCGTGGTCTACATGCTCCGCTGCCGCGACGACTCGCTCTACACCGGCTGGACCAACGACTTCCCCCAAAGGCTGGCCGTCCACCAGTCGGGAAAAGGGGGCAAGTACACCCGCAGCCGTCTCCCCGTAGTGCCTGTCTACCTGGAAGTGCTCCCGGACAAAAGTTCTGCCTTAAAGCGGGAAGCTGCCATCAAACGGCTCTCCCCCGAAAAAAAGCGGGCGCTTCTTACCGCGCCGGAGAATGCGCTGGATACATTGCTGCCGCTCGCCGGAAAATGAGCTGACAAGCACGTTCCTGACCGTGCAGAAAACAGCGCGAAAAAACCTCCCGAAGCCTGCGGTTTCAACGCTTGCGGCCAATCGGGAGGTCGTTTTATCTGCGTGTTTTTGGACTGTTCGTCCGGAACTGCTCGTCCGAAACTATTCGGAGGTGTAGTTGTCGAAGTATCCCTGGATGAAGACGATGGGGGTTCCCTTGTCTCCGGAGCCGCTGGTCAGATCGCACAGGGATCCGATGAGATCCGTCAGCTGACGGGGCGTTGTTCCCTCGGATTCCATCTTACCCACCAGGCTGCTGCCGTCCTTTTCGCGGATCCTTCCGGAGATGGCTTCCTTCAGATCGTCACCGTCGAGGTGCGCGAAGTCGTTGTCCGCCAGATACTTCAGCTTCAGCTCGTTGGGTGTACCCTCGAGGCCCTTCGTCCAGGCAACGCCGACGCTGGGATCAGCCAGTTCCCAAATTTTTCCAACAGGATCCTTGAATGCGCCATCGCCGTAGACCATGACTTCCACATCCTTGCCGGTCCTGCTTTTGATCTCGCGCTGGATCTCGTCCACCAAAGGCTGGCCATCTTCCGGGAACAGCTTGACGCTTTCCTCGGTGGCCTTGTTGGAACCAAGCAGTCCAAACCTGGAGTTGAAGCCGCTGCCGTCTACGGATTCGTTGAGGATATCGTCCAGGCAGCAGACCACTTCCGCGCCCTTCGCCTTCAGGATCCGCTTCGTTCTTGCCCGGGTGTGGATGTCGCAGTTCAGCACGTTCTTCGTGTAGTTCAGGATAACCTCCGGATGATTGGCAAAGATGATCTCCACCTCAGCGCCGCATTCCTTTATCAGATCACCGTAGTACTGTACGTAGTCCACGCCGGTGAACTGGTGGCGGTTCTCGCCGAAGAGTTCTCTGTATTTCTCCAGAGTCAGCACGTCGCTGTAGGGATTGACGCCTGCTTCATCGATGCGGTCCAGGCTGACCAGCTCGTTGCCTACTTCGTCGCTGGGATAGCTGAGCATGAGGACCACTTTCTTCGCGCCTTTGGCAATGCCCCGCAGGCAGATGGCGAATCTGTTCCGGGAAAGGATCGGGAAGATCACGCCGATGGTCTCTCCGCCGAGCTTGGCCTTCACGTCCGCTGCGATGGCATCCACAGAAGCGTAGTTGCCCTGCGCTCTTGCCACAACGGACTCCGTGACACAGATGATGTCCCGGTCGCGCACCGCAAACCCATCGGTCTCCCCGGCCTTCAGCACGCTGTCCACAACGATCTTCGCCAGATCGTCGCCCTCACGGATGATGGGGCATCGGATTCCTCTTGAGATGGTTCCAACATTTCTTTCCATAGTCATACCTTCTTTCTGTATATCAACTGTGTTTTTAACAACTTCAAGCTGCCCTCCGCAATTGCAGAGGAACGCATTGATCTTCTTCATGTAACAGGTGAACTGCTCGTAGTGCCACTCTTTGCCGCACCGCTTGCACCTGATGGTATACGCGTACTGTTCCATTGCAATGTATGTGCAGATGTTTCACGTGAAACATCTGCGAATCCGAAGACTCTGCAGAATCAGTGGATGGACCGCAGCAGGTCGATGAGCCGCTCCATCTCCTCACCGTTGTAGAATTCGATCTCGATCTTGCCCCGGGCGCCCTTTCGCTGGAGGGTCACCTTGGTTCCAAGGGATTCCCGCAGTTCCATTTCCACCCGCTTCTCATCGGCGCTCTTTGTCTTTCTGGGCTTCTTCTTCGCCGCGGGCTTGCTGCTTTCCTGGGCCAGCTTCTCGATCTGGCGAACGGAAAGGCCTTCGCTCACCACCCGCTCGGCCAGAGCGATCTGGAGCTTCTCGTCCTTTACTGCCGCCAGCGCGCGGGCATGTCCCATAGCGAGACTTCCGTCCGCGGTCATATAGCGCAGTTTCGGCGGGAGCTTCAGCAGCCGGAGGCTGTTGGTGATGTAAGGCCTGCTTTTGCCTACGCCCCTGGAGACCTGCTCCTGCGTCAGACCGTAGGTGTCGATCATCTGCTTCAGGCCTTCCGCTTCTTCGATGGGATTCAGATCCTCGCGCTGCATGTTCTCGATGATGGCCAGAAGCATGTTCTCCTCATCTGTCAGTTCCCGGATGATGCACGGCAGCTCCTTCAGACCGATCATTCTGGCAGCCCGCCAGCGTCGTTCTCCCGCAACGATCTCGTAGCCTTTCCCTGCTGACCGCAGGACGATGGGCTGGATCATTCCGTGCTGTTCGATGGATTCCGCCAGTTCCTCCAGCTTATCCTCGTCGAAATTCTGTCTGGGCTGGGTCGCGTTGGGTTTGATGTCATTGATGTCGATATAACGCAGTCCGCCATCCGACACCTCGGCGCTCTCCGATTCGGCCGGCTGATCCGCCGAATCGCCTGCCTTGGCCGGCGTCCGTTTCTTTTTTCCCTCCGCTGCCGGCGTCCTCTTGGGAGCGGATACCTCCGCATCACCGAACAGCGCGTCCAGACCTCGGCCAAGCCCTCTTGCTTTTTTCTGCGCAGCCATTATTTTGCCCCCTCGGATTCCAGAAATTCATCGGCAAATTCCATATATGCCTGGGCACCGGTAGACCGGGGGTCGTACTGGATGACCGGCATTCCATGGCTGGGAGCTTCCGCCAGCCGCACGTTTCTGGGAATTACGGTGGCGTAGACCTTCTCCCGGAAGTATTTCTTCACCTCTTCCACCACCTGGGCAGAAAGGTTCGTCCGTCCGTCGAACATGCTCAGGATGACGCCTTCGATCTCCAGGTCCGGATTCAGGTTGTTCCTTACGATGTCTATGGTGCTCATCAACTGGCTGACTCCCTCCAGCGCATAGAACTCGCACTGAATGGGGATCAGAACAGAATCCACTGCTGTCAGTGAATTGATGGTCAGAAATCCAAGGGAAGGCGGGCAGTCGATGAAGATGTAATCGAAGTCCGGTTTCAGCACATCGATAGCCATCTTGAGCCGTTTCTCCCTGCCGGGCATATTGATCAGTTCCACCTCCGCGCCGGCCAGCTGCACGCTCGCCGGGATGATGAACAGATTCTCTACACCCGTTGGAATGACTGCTTCTGCGGGGTGATACTCATCTTCAATGAGGATCTCGTGGGTGGTCAGTTCCAGCTCACGCTTGGAAAGCCCGAGTCCGCTGGTGGTGTTGCCCTGGGGGTCGATGTCCAGCACAAGGACCTTCTTCCCTTTCATGGCCAGACAGGCCGCCAGATTGATGTTGGTCGTCGTTTTTCCTACGCCGCCCTTTTGGTTAAAAATCGCAATTGCTTTTCCCAATGCCGTCCTCCGTTTCTCTTTCTATAATGATACCCGTTTATTATATACCCATAAACAAATCCCGTCATCATTTATATTTTCATTTCCGCAAAAAAAGAGATGTTTCACGTGAAACATAAGATTCACACGCGAAACATCAGCCTTTGCTTACTGGTAATTATTTCCTTTTTTGCTATCACCGCAGCTACTGCGCCGCCGCCTCACAGCGGCTTCTTCGCCGGCACGCCGGGCCGGCGTGGATACGCGGCCGGAGTAGGGGAGAGCTTGCGGATCACCACCAGCAGATGCTCGGCACCTACGCCAGTCTGCGATTCCGGGCCCACGCCGGGCTGCTGCTGCGCCGGACCCGCAGGTTCGATCCGCTCGATCTGCGCACCCAGGCACTTCAGGGCTTTCTTCGCCGCATCGATCTCCTCGCGGCTTCCCGCGCTCTTATAGGCGATGAACGCTCCGCCAGCCCGCACAAAAGGCAGGCAATACTCGGCGAGGACCCGAAGCTCCGCCACTGCACGGGAAACGCAGATATCAAAGCTGTCCCGAAGGTCTTCGTGCCGGCCAAGCTCCTCTGCTCTGCCGTGGATGGCGGTCACGTTATCGATCCCGAGCTTTCTGCAGAACTCCCGGATGATCTGCACCCGCTTGTTCAGGGAATCCAGCAGAACGAACTCCTTCTCCGGAAAAGCTACGGCAAGGGGAACTCCGGGAAAGCCGCCTCCTGTACCAAGATCCAGTACGCGCCGAGCGTCCTGCATTTCCGGAAGTCTTACGGCTGCCAGCGAGTCCGCGTAGTGCCGCTCGATGAATTCCTCTGGCTCCCTGATCGCCGTCAGATTCACCTGCTGGTTCCGTTCCAGAACCAGCTCCATGTATTCCTGCAGCGTGCCGGCCTTCGCTTCGGCATCCTGCACACCGCTGTTTTTCAGTATTTCCTCGATCCTGTCCATACCATTCACCGCTTCATTCTCACCGCTTTATTCCCACGATCTCACTTCTTCCGGCGCATCCGCTCCAGGTGGACCAGCAGCACGTTGATGTCCGCCGGAGAGACGCCGGAGATCCGGGATGCCTGTCCCACAGATACTGGACGTAACTGATCCAGTTTCTGTCTGGCTTCCGTACGGATCCCTTCGATAGAGAGGTAATCCAGATCCTCCGGAAGCCGGCGGTTCTCCAGCCGCTTGAATCGCTCCACCTGCTTCACCTGTTTATCGATATACCCCTCGTAGCGGATCTGCACCGCCAGGGCCTGCTGCTCATGACGGGACATCTCCGGCCGCTCGGGATCCACCGAAGCCGTAGCCTCGTAACTGACCTGAGGCCGCCGGAGCACCTCGATCAGCGACACCGGCTCATCCACTGGCGTGCTCCCGCAGCCTTCCAGCACCGGGTTGATCTTTTCGGGCTGGAGCATCAGCCTTTGCAGCCGCTCCTTCTCCTTCTCCAGAAGCTCCTTCTTGCGGAGCATCTTCTGGTATCGCTCCTCCGTAGCAAGTCCCACCTGCCGACTCTTTTCCGTCAGCCGCAGATCCGCGTTGTCCTGCCGCAAAAGCAGGCGGTACTCTGCGCGGCTGGTCATGATCCGGTAAGGCTCGTTGGTGCCCTTGGTCACCAGGTCGTCGATGAGCACGCCGATGTAGGCCTCGCTGCGGTCGAGGATGAACGGCTCGAGACCCTCCAGTTTTTGCACGACATTGATGCCCGCCATAAGACCTTGGGCCGCGGCCTCTTCGTAACCGGAACTGCCGTTGAACTGACCGGCGCAAAAAAGATTCTCGATCTGGCGGCTTTCCAGCGTGGCCTTCAGCGCCAGCGGATCGATGCAATCGTACTCGATGGCGTAGGCCGGACGGACGATCTCCAGATGCTCCAGCCCGTCGATGGTCCGGTAGAAGGCGTCCTGCACATCCTCCGGAAGGGAGGAGGACATCCCCTGAATGTAGACCTCGTCGGTGTAGCGGCCCTCTGGCTCGATGAAGGTCTGGTGGCGCTTGCGGTCCGCGAACCGGTTCACCTTATCCTCGATGGAAGGGCAGTACCGGGGACCGACCCCTTCGATCTGCCCGCCGAACAATGCCGACCGGTGGAAGTTCTCCCGGATGACTTCGTGAGTCTTCTCGTTGGTGTAAGTCAGCCAGCAGCGGACCTGCCCGCCTTCCGCTTCGATCTGCTCCTCCAGCGAATCGTTCATGAACGAGAAGGGAACGATCTGCTCATCCCCGTCCTGCGGCGTCATCTTCCCGTAGTCCAGACTCTTGGCCAGCGCCCGGGCGGGAGTTCCCGTCTTGAAGCGGCGCATGGGGAGTCCGTATTCGCGCAAACGCTGGGCAAGCTCCGTGGAAGGCGCCAGTCCATTGGGTCCGCTCTCATAGACGCTGTCCCCGATGAAGACCTTCCCGGCCAGGAAAGTTCCCGTAGCCAGGATCACCGCTTTGGCCCGGTAGATGCTCCCGGTCCGCAGCACCACGCCGCAGACCTTCGGCGAATCTTCCATCAGAAGGTCCACGACTTCGCCCTGCTTCAGTTCCAGCAGAGGCTCCGCCTCCAGAGTCTTTTTCATTTCTATATGATAGCGGTTCTTGTCCGCCTGCGCCCGCAGGGAATGGACCGCCGGTCCCTTGGCCGTGTTCAGCATGCGGCTCTGGATAAAGGTCTTGTCGATGTTCAGCCCCATCTCTCCGCCGAGGGCGTCGATCTCACGGACCAGGTGTCCCTTGCCTGTGCCGCCGATGGAGGGGTTGCAGGCCATCATGGCCACAGCCTCCAGATTGATGGACAGCATCAGGGTGCGCCTGCCCAGCCGGGCGCAGGCAAGCCCGGCCTCGCATCCCGCGTGGCCGGCACCCACAACGATCACATCGTATGTTCCCATTTCGTATCTGCTCATCCGTACGTTCCTCTCGTGCCGGCCTTCCGGCACATCGTCAATGCATTTTCGTCATCACTTGCCCAGGCAGAACCGGCTGAATACCTCGTCCAGTATCTCATCGTTCACCGTCTCGCCGATGATCTCGCCCAGCGCGTCGAAGGCGCTGCGCACATCCACCTCGATAAAATCCAGAGGCTCATTTCTTTCGATCATCTGCCTTGCCCGCTGCAGATCCTCCTCCGCCTTCTCCAGCAGATGGATGTGGCGGACGTTGTTCACCATGACCCGGTCAGCCCGCTGCTCCAGCCGGCTGCTCCCCCAGATGAACTCCTCGATGTGGTCCTCGATCTCTGCTATGCCGAGGCCATCGCGCAGTGCCGTCCGCAGGATACCTGCCTTTGGAAGAATAGAGGCGATCTCTTCTTCCGCAACGGCTTCCCCCAGATCCCGCTTGTTCAGCAGAGCCAGGGAACATTTCTCTCCCGCTGCCTCCAGCAGCTTCCGGTCCTCTTCGCCCAAAGGCTGGCTTCCGTCCAGGACCATTATAATGTAGTCCGCCTGATTGAAGGCGTCCTTGCTTCGCTCGATGCCCATCTGCTCGATGACATCCTCGGTGCTGTGGATTCCCGCCGTGTCGATGAGATGGACGGGGATGCCACGGATGTTCACGCTCTCCTCGATGGTGTCCCGGGTTGTGCCTGGGATTTCCGTGACGATGGCCCGGTTCTCTCTGAGCAGGGCGTTCATCAGGGAGGACTTGCCCACGTTGGGCTTGCCGGCGATGACCATCTTCACGCCCTCGCGGAGCATGCGCCCGGCATCAGCGGTGGCGCGCAGATCCTCGATCCTGCCGATGACGATAAGAAGCGCATCGTCGATCTTCTCCAGAGTGATCTCCTCAATGTCCTCGTCGGGGTAATCGATGTTCACGGTGATGTCCACCAGAAGGTCCAAAAGCAGGCTCCTCACCTGGCCCACCCGCAGGGACAGTCCGCCCTCCAGCTGGGAAATGGCCACGTCGAAGCTCTTATCTGTCTTCGCCTTCACCACATCGATGACCGCCTCTGCCTGGGACAGATCGATGCGCCCGTTCAGAAACGCTCTTTTGGTGAACTCTCCCGGTTCCGCCAGCCGCGCGCCCTTGCGCAAAACCAGGCCGAGGGTGTTTTTCAGCGATACCATGCTCCCGTGGCAGTCGATCTCCGCCACGTCCTCCGTGGTATATGTCGCCGGACCCTTCATAAAAACCGCCATGCACTCATCGATGAGCTGATTGTTTTCCCGGTCCACGATCCTGCCGTAGGTCAGGCGGCGTTCAACGAGCTCGCCGGAATCTCCCGCGCACTCAAAAACCTCATCCAGTATCCGCAGGCTCTCGGGCCCGCTGATCCGGATGATCCCGATCCCGCCTTCACCGGGTGGTGTGGCGATGGCCGCTATCGTATCTATATCATTCATCGTACAGAACCTTTCTCCTTCCGGAAAAAAAGGGGGACTGTTGATTCCTCCAACAGCCCCTCCGGATCCTTTTATTTCTTCAGTTCAATGATGACCCTTCTATAGGGCTCCTCGCCCTCGCTTCTGGTGACCACTTTGGGATGACTCTGCAGAGTTGCGTGGATCACCTTTCTCTCATAGGGATTCATGGGCTCGAGTCTCACATGCTTCCCGTTCTTCACCACTTTGGAAGCCAGCCGGTCCGCCAGCTGTTCCAGGGTCCTCTGACGCTTCGCTCTGTAATTCTCCGCGTCCACGACCACCTTGATGTAGTCCTTGTTTTCCTTGTTGACCACCAGACTGGTGAGGTACTGAACAGCGTCCAGGGTCTGGCCTCTCTTGCCGATGACGGTTCTGGAATCATCGCCGCTCATCTCGATGTAGACCATGTTCTCACCGGTGCGGCAGACGAAGTCCAAAGACAGGCCCATCTTCTCCGTGATCTCCTTCAGGAAGGTCAGGGCTTCATGCTCCTCTACGATGGTCATGCTTTCCTTGTCCATGCCATCCAGAGCGATGTTCACGGTTTCTCTCTTTTCTTTTTTGGGTTTTCTCTTTCTGTCTCTGTCTCTTTCTCTTCCTTTGCGCTCCGGGCTCTTGCGTCCTTTTCTGTCCTCCTCGGTTACCAGTTCATCCGGGAGAACCTCTTCTTTTCCGATGGGACCGGGCTTTGCCGGCTTCTTTTCCTCGATTTTTTCGACTTTTTCTTCTTTATCGGCAGCCTTGGGCTTTACGCTTACTTTTGCCAGTTTTGAACCGATCCCGAAGAATCCTCTCGAGGGCTCTTCCAGAACGGTGACCTCTACCTCGTCTCTGGTGAGCTTCAGTTCCTTCAGGGCAAGATCGACGGCCTCGTCGATGCTAACGCCCCATTTTTCAATATAGTCCATTCTTACTTCTTCCTCCAATATACAGAAGCCTTCTCTGCGGAATGGTTTCTTATTTATTTAATTTCTTCTCCAGCTTTTCCCTCATTCTTCTTTCTTCGGATTCCTTCTTCATCTGCTTTCTGACGGAAGACATATGAATGTTGAAGAATATCTGAATGATCTGGCTGACCGCCCAGTACAGCGCCAGCCCGGAAGGGAAGGATCTTGCCATCCACAGGATCATGACGGGGAATACATACTGCATCATCTTGGTCATTCCCTGCATCTGATTAGCCTGCGCATTTCCCGTATCCATCAGGATGCGGTTCATGGAGAATGCGATGAAGGTAGCTACTCCCGCGATGATCGGCAGAATCCAGGGGTCCGGCTGCGCCAGGTCCCTGATCCACATGAAAGATTCGTGGAAAGCGAATATCATTTGGTCATCCGACATATATCTCATCGGATTTCTCAGCAGTGCGAACAGCCCCATGATGATCGGCATCTGAATGAGCATAGGAAGACATCCGCCCATAGGATTGAACTTCTCTTCCTTGTAGAGCTCCTGCATCTTGATGTTCATGGTTTCCTGGTCGTTTTTGTACTTATTCTGAATCTCCTGCATCTTCGGCTGAAGATCGGACATCTTGGCAGTGGATTTGATCTGCTTGATGTACAGAGGATACAGACAGAGCTTGACGATCACGGTAAAGATGATGATGCAAATACCGTAATTGCCGATGAAACCATAAAGAAGGTCAAGAAGCATACCGAGAGGCTTTGCGATTACGCCAAGTATAGTATACATATATAACCTTTCTCCTATTATTTTAAGGGATCATATCCACCTTCGTGGAAGGGATGACATTTCAGAAGTCTTCTTATCCCGAGATAGGATCCTTTAAAAAAACCGTACTTTTCGAGTGCCTGGATGAAATAAACAGAGCAGGTCGGATAAAACCTGCAGGTCGGGGGAAACAGGGGAGATATGAATTTCTGATAAAACCTGATGATCAGGATCATGATCGTCTTCATTTCATTACCCTCTCACTCTGCGCAATCCCATTCTGCGGAAGGCGTTTTTCATTGATGCCTCCACTTCGGAACATTTCTTTTCTTTGATGCTGCTGCGTGCGATCAGGATGATATCGTAACCCTCCGGAAGGTCTTCACAGATATTTCTGAAGCTCTCCTTCATCAACCTTCTGGCCCGGTTTCTCTGTACGCTGTTTCCTACCTTTTTGCTGGCGAGAAATGCCATTCTGTTATAGCCCAGTCCGTTCTTCAGGGAAAACAGTACGACATACTTTTCTCCGACGGACTTTCCCTTGCCGTAGATCCTGTTGAAATCCTTTTTTCTTCTTAAGACTTCTTTCTTTAACATTCCCCAGACACAGCTGTATTACAAAAAGACCTGTTGATAAAGGTCTTTATGCGGACAGTACTTTTCTTCCTCTTCTTCTTCTTCTCTTAAGAACGTTTCTTCCATTCTTGGTGCTCATTCTCTTTCTGAAGCCGTGCTCTTTTTTTCTCTGCCGCTTCTTCGGCTGATACGTCATTTTCATTGTTGAAACTCCTCCTTATTTTTGTGTATCATACATAACAAATATCGCGCAAATCTCAATTTCAATTTACGCACATTAGCCTTGATATTATACATCTCGCCATTTTTCATGTCAATTTATTTTTCCTGACCCCATATGTAGTTGTTTCTGTTGATTTTATGCACATTTTTATCCACCGTTTGTGGATAACCCCTTCTTTTTTGACGAAATCCACACAAATTATTCAACCGGTTCTGTGCATTTTTTGTGGATAATTATTTTTGTATCTCGCTCTGTCATTTTGTGTTATGATATATCTGCATTATTTCTTAAGGACACTGAACATGAAACAAGCTGTTGACCCATCAACATGGAAAAAAATACTTTCTGAGATTCAGAAAAAAGTCACTGACGTAAGCTACAGGACCTGGTTTCTCCCGTTTCGCCCCATCGAAATGGATCCGGATACCGGCTCTTTTGTTATCGCTGCCGCGGATCAGATGAGGATCAATATGATCAGCATGCACTATCTGCCTGTCCTCAACGATGCCGTTTCCAGCGTTTGCAAGGGAAAATACAAGGTCACCATGAAGCTGATGAATGAGGAAGAGATGTCTGACGCCGCCGAAGCGGCAGCAGGACACAAAAAGAACACTCTGAAGCCAGCTCCGGCCGGAGCCCTCAAGCAGGAGTTTTTCCTGAATCCCCGCTATGACTTCGATAATTTCATCGTCGGCCCCAACAATAACTACGCCCACGCGGTCTGTCTGGCGGTGGCGGAAACGCCGGCAAGAGTCTACAATCCGGTGTTCATCTACGGCGGAAGCGGTCTGGGGAAGACTCATCTGATGCATGCCATCGGTAACTTCATCCAGAAAAAGAACCCGAAGATGAAGGTTCTCTACGTTTCTTCGGAGATGTTTACCTCGGAGTTCATCGAAGCCACGAGAGAAGCCAGACAGAGCAATGCGAAGATCAACGCGCTGAAGACAAAATACCGTACTGTGGATGTTCTTCTCATCGACGATATTCAGTTCATCGAAGGTAAGGAAGGAACACAGAACGAATTTTTTCATACATTTAATACACTGTATGAACTGGAGAAGCAGATCGTGATCACCAGCGACCGCCATCCCAGCAAGCTGACGGATCTGGATGAGCGTCTTACTTCACGGTTCCAGTGGAATATCGTAGCGGACATCCAGCCTCCAGATTTTGAGACCAGGGTCGCCATCCTCCGCAATAAGGCGGAGCAACAGGGCGCGGAGCTCGACGATGTCATGCTGAAGATCATCGACCTGATCGCGGAAAAAGTCAAATTCAATATCCGGGAACTGGAAAGCGCTCTGACCAGAGTCATCGCCTTCAAGGTCCTGCTGAAGAAGAACCTGACGGTGGAAATGGCCAAACAGCAGCTGCCCGACATCTTCGATCCGAGAGATGTTTCCATCACCTGCGAGACCATCAAGCAGACCGTCTGCCGCAAATACAACGTCAAGCCTTCGGACATCGAGTCCAAAAAGAGAAAACGGGAGATCACCCGTCCCAGACAGATCGCCATGTATCTGACCCGGGAGCTTACGGATATGTCCCTCCCAAAAATCGGAGAATCCTTCGGCGGCAGAGACCACACCACGGTCCTGCACGCCTGCGATAAGATCGCCGGTGAGATGAAGACCAGCAGCGCGACGGCAGAGGAAATCAAGGCGCTGATGAACGAGCTGCAATGATATTCACAGAGGGTGTGAATGATCTGAGCAGGGTTATTCACAGCAGGAAAACAACAAAAAACGCAGGAAAATCAATTATTCCGTAGGTTTTTCACAGTTTTCACAGCCCCTACTATTACTAATACTATTAAAAAAATAAACAAATGTCTTTCTTTTTCGGGAGGTCAGCAAAATGAAATTCAAGTGCAATCAGCAGGAACTGAACAGAGCGCTGAACACAGTTTCCAGAGCAGTATCCAACAGAACAACTATTCCGGTACTCAAGGGGATCCATATCGCAGCGAAGGATGACAAACTGGTTCTGACGTCTTCGAATCTGGACATGAGCATCCGCAGGGATATCGACGCGGTGGTGGATGAACCGGGAGAAGCCGTCGTCATCGCCAAGCTGTTTTCGGAGATCGTCCGGAAGCTCCCCGCGGAGACCATATTTATAGAAGAAGAAGAAACGGATATCCTCTCCATCAGCACCAGCTCATCCAGCTTCCAGGTTCTGACCCTTCCGGCAGAGGAGTTTCCGGAAACGGGAAAGGTGGACGAACAGGATAAGGAGATCATGATGAACAAGGGGATCCTCGGAAACATGATCCGCAGGACTGCCTTTGCGGCGAGCATCGAAGAAGCGAAGGGTGTGCTCACCGGAATACTCACCGAAATGACGGAGGAAGACATCACCATGGTAGCTCTGGATGGATTCCGGCTGGCACGCACCAGAGAGATCATGAAAAATGAGGAGGAGAGAAAATTCATCATCTCCGCAAAAATCATGAACGAGGTCGCCCGCATCATCAGCGAGGATGATCAGGAAGAAGACATGAGGATGTTCATCGGTGAGAAAAGGGCAGTGATCCGCACCGGAAGAACGGAGATCTTCATGCGGGTGATGGAAGGTGATTTCATCGATTATAGAAGGATCATTCCGCAGGACAGCGAAACGAAGGTAGTGGTCAGCCGCGAACTGTTCACCGCCGGAATCGAGCGCGCGTCCCTTCTGGCCAAGGAAGGCAAGAACAATCTGGTGAAGATCACCGTATCGGATGACATGATGGTCATCACCTCCAGATCAGAAGAAGGAAATGTGAGGGAAGAACTTCCCATCGATAAGGAAGGAAAGAATATAGAGATCGGGTTCAACTCCAAGTACGTCATGGATGTGGTCAAGGAGATAGAGGACGAGACTCTGACCCTGTACATGAAATCCAGCGTGACCCCCTGCGTGGTCAGATCGCCCGAAGGAGATCATTACGAATACCTGATCCTGCCGGTAAGGATCCCGTCCATGTAGTAAAATATTCGCCGGCGGCAACCATTTACTATGTATATCAAGGAAATCGAGCTGCACAACTTCAGAAATTACGAAGATATCAAGGTATCCTTCAGCAAGGATGTCAACATCTTCCTCGGCGAAAACGCGCAGGGGAAGACCAACCTGCTGGAGGGTATTTATTTGAATGCCGTGGCTCATTCCTTCAAGACTGTCCGGGATCGCGACATGATCCGATTCGATCAGGATTACTGCAGAGTCAGGGCGGTCGCCCATTACGAGGGGGAGGATCACATCAGTGAGATCGCCATCGGCAGAAGCGGCGCAAAGGCTGTGAAGGTCGATGGAGTGAAGATCAACAGAAGCTCTGAGCTTCTGGAAAGACTGCACATCATCGTGTTTTCTCCGGAGGATCTGAAGATCGTCAAGGACGAGCCCGGAAGGAGAAGGGGATTCGTCGACCGGGAGCTTTGCCAGATCCGCCCGGGATACGTGAGCGATCTGAACGAATACAAAAAGATACTGAAGCAGAGAAACGCCTATCTCAGAGAAGAATATGTCGATGAAGCGGTCCTGGATATCTGGGACGAATCCCTGATCAGGGCCGGCGCCCGCCTTGTCCGGGAAAGAAGGGCGTTCATCGACAAGATCGATGTGATCAGCAGAGACATCCACGGAAGGATATCCGGCGGAAGGGAAAACCTGTCCCTTTCCTATGAGACAGATATAGATCCGCAGAAATACGATAAACTTCCCGATGATATGAGCGAGGAAGACCTGTTTCGCCAGCTTTTGCAGGAAAACCGGGAAAAGGACCGGCTGCAGGGAACGACCAGAAGGGGACCCCACCGGGACGACATCCGCATCCAGGCGGATGATGTGGATCTGCGCAAATACGGATCCCAGGGGCAGCAGAGGACGGCGGCGCTTTCGCTGAAGCTTTCGGAGATCCGGCTCATCCAGGAGGAAACGGGGGAAAGTCCCATATTGTTATTAGACGATGTGTTGTCGGAGCTGGACAACGAGCGGCAGAAATACCTGATCAGCTCCCTCGGCGACAACCAGATGTTCATCACCACCACGGACCTCATCGGTTCCGTGGCCCGGCAGCTTCCATCGGGGAAGATCTTCAAGATCCAGAGCGGTGAGATCGATATCGAAATCTAGCCATAATATATAAAGGAAGAAAAACTATATTTTGTGGATTCGAGTGAAAAGGTAATAAAAGGCAAAAAGCGTAGGTGAACCTATAAAATATTTCTGACATTTTTCCTATAAAATTTTCGATTTAAGAGTTTTTTTCAGAGTTACCCAACATTTGTATTAAAAACGCCGAAATACTTGTCAAATCGGCGATTTTGTAGTACAATATCCTGTGTTACTTTCAGAGAATGTAATTATTTGGATATTATAGAGACAACCAGGAGAGATAGTATGACAAAACAGGAAGCCGCACAGCAGTACGGAGCAGAACAGATCCAGGTTTTGGAAGGCCTGGAGGCGGTGAGAAAACGTCCCGGAATGTACATCGGCAGCACCGGATCGAGAGGTCTTCACCATCTGGTCTATGAGGTGGTGGACAACAGTATCGACGAGGCGCTGGCCGGATACTGCAGCAACATCAAGGTCGTGATTCAGAAGGACAATTCCATCATGGTGGAGGACGACGGCCGTGGCATGCCCGTGGACATGCACCCGAAGATGAAGAAACCTGCCGTGGAAGTCATCCATACGGTGCTGCACGCAGGCGGTAAATTCGGCGGCGGCGGATACAAGGTATCCGGCGGTCTGCACGGCGTAGGAGCTTCTGTAGTAAACGCCCTGTCCACAAGGATGGAGGTGGAGATCCGCAGAAACGGCAAGGTCTACAGACAGGCCTACGAAAAGGGCAAGACGGTGACTCCTCTGGAGGAAGTCGGAAATGCCAGGAAGACGGGCTCCAAGTCCACCTTCTGGCCGGATCCGGAGATTTTTGATGAGGTGGAGTACAACTACGAAACTCTGCAGCGCCGGATGAGGGAGATGGCGTTCCTGAACAAGGGCGTGAAGATCACCCTGAAGGACGAGCGGGAAGGCCAGAAGAAGGAAGAGGTCTTCCACTATGAAGGCGGCATCAAAAACTACGTGGAATACATGAACAGCAACAAGGATTCCATCCACAAGGACATCGTCTACTTCGAGGTCAGCGACAAAGACAGGGAAGTCGAAGTGGCTATGCAGTATACGGAGAGCTTCAGCGAGACCGTCCTGTCCTTTGCCAACAACATCAATACGACGGAAGGCGGATTCCATCTGCAGGGGTTCCGCGCCGCCATGACCAGAGTATTCAACAACTACGCCAGGAACAACAAGTTCCTCAAGGATAAAGACGAGTCGCTGTCCGGCGAGGACGTTCGGGAAGGACTCACCGCGGTGATCTCCGTGAAGCTGACGGAGCCCCAGTTCGAGGGTCAGACCAAGACCAAGCTGGGCAACAGCGACATGAGGGGATTCGTGGAGACGGCCACGGCAGACTACGTGATGGCTTTTCTGGAGGAGAATCCCTCCCAGGCCAAGTCCATCATGGAGCGCTGCCTGAAATCCTCCCGCGCAAGACTTGCCGCGCAGAAGGCCAGAAACACAGTCCGCAGATCGAACTTCCTGGAGGGCAACTCCATGCCGGGTAAGCTGGCGGACTGCTCCGAGAAGAATCCGGAGATCTCCGAGATCTTCCTGGTGGAGGGTGACTCCGCGGGCGGCAGCGCCAAAGAAGGAAGAGACCGTGCGAGACAGGCTATCCTGCCTTTGCGCGGAAAGATCCTGAACGTAGAGAAGGCCAGACTGGATCGGATCCTGAATTCCGATGAGATCAAAAACATGATCACCGCCTTCGGCTGCGGCATCGGTTCGGACTTCGATCTGGAGAAGCTGCGGTACCACAAGATCATCATCATGACCGATGCGGACGTTGACGGTGCCCACATCAGGACCCTGCTGCTCACCTTCTTCTACCGTTACATGACGCCGCTGATCGAGAACGGCTTCGTGTACGCGGCTCAGCCGCCGCTGTTCCGGGTGAAGAAGGGCAAGGACATCTACTACACCTATTCCGACCGGGAGCAGGAGAAACTGCTGGCGACGCTGGCCAAGGAGAAGAAGGGGAAGTCCAACAAGATCGAGATCCAGCGGTACAAGGGTCTGGGCGAGATGGACGCGGAGCAGCTGTGGGATACCACCATGGACTTCGAGAACCGCACCCTGATCCAGATCACCGTGGAGGACGGCGCTGCGGCGGACGAGATCTTCACCACCCTGATGGGCGACAAGGTGCCGCCGAGAAAGAAATTCATCGAAGAACACGCGGTATACGCTACGCTTGACATTTAAGCAAAGGCAGGACCTGCCTTTTGGATAGGAGAGGAAGACTGAATGACGACCAATCTGATGGAAGACCAGAAAATGATCCAGCATGAGATCCATGACGAGATGAAGAACTCGTACATCGATTACGCCATGAGCGTTATCGTCGGGCGGGCGCTTCCGGACGTCAGGGACGGACTCAAGCCGGTACACAGAAGAATTCTTTACGGCATGCACGAGCTGGGGATCACGCCGGATAAACCGCACCGGAAATCCGCGCGTATCGTGGGTGATGTTATGGGTAAGTTCCACCCCCACGGAGACAGCTCCATCTACGATGCCATGGTTAAGCTGGCGCAGCCTTTTGCTACCAGATACCCTCTGGTGGACGGGCACGGAAACTTCGGCTCCATCGACGGAGACGGAGCGGCGGCCATGCGTTATACCGAGGCGAGGATGTCCCCCTTCGCGCTGCAGATGATCCGCGATATCGAGAAGGATACGGTGGACTTCATTCCCAACTTCGACGAAGAGGAAATGGAGCCGGTGGTCCTTCCCTCGAGGGTGCCGAACCTGCTGATCAACGGCAGCAACGGTATCGCCGTCGGTATGGCCACATCGATCCCGCCCCACAATCTCGGGGAGACCATCGACGCCGCGGTGAAGATGATCGACGACGAGAACTGCACGGTGGAAGACCTGATGAAGCACATCAAGGGACCGGATTTCCCCACCGGAGCGCAGATCCTGGGAAAGAAGGGCATCGAGGAAGCTTACCGCACGGGCCAGGGCAAGGTTCAGGTCCGGGCAGTGGCGGAGATCGAGGAGACCACCCGGGGCAAGTCCCAGATCGTGGTGACGGAGATCCCTTATCAGGTGAACAAGGCCCGGATGCTGGAGCGCATCGGCGAGCTGGTCCGGGATAAGAAGATAGAAGGTATATCGGCAATACGCGATGAATCCAACCGCAAGGGCATGCGCGTGGTCATCGAACTGAAGC
This sequence comes from uncultured Eubacteriales bacterium, assembly GCA_902766185.1. Classification (GTDB taxonomy): domain Bacteria; phylum Bacillota; class Clostridia; order Peptostreptococcales; family Anaerovoracaceae; genus Lentihominibacter. The sequence goes on along the minus strand of CACXCQ010000058.1, from coordinate 2,806 downwards.
GGGACGCCAATCCCAGGGTCACCCTGAACAAGCTGTACAAGCAGTCCCAGCTGCAGGAGAATTTCAGCATGATCATGCTGGCGCTGGTGGACGGTCAGCCCAAGGTCCTGAACCTGTATCAGATCCTGGAGGAGTACCTGAAGCACCAGAAGAACGTGGTCACCCGCAGAACCAGATTCGATCTGAAGAAGGCGGAGGATCGGGCACACATCCTGGAAGGACTGCGGATCGCGCTGGACAACATCGACGAGATCATCCGGATCATCCGGTCGAGCTACAACGACGCCAAGGAAAAACTGATGGAGCGCTTCGGCCTTTCGGATATTCAGGCCCAGGCTATCCTGGACATGCGTCTTGCCAGACTGCAAGGACTGGAACGTGAGAAGATCGAAGCGGAGTACGAGGAACTCTGCAAGCGGATCGCTTACTACAAGGAACTGCTGGCGGACGAGAAGAAGCTGATGGGAGTCGTCAAGGACGAGCTCCTGGAGATCAAGAAGAAGTGGGGAGACAAGCGCCGCACGAAGATCGTCAGCGACAGCGGAGAGATGGACATCGAAGATCTCATCGAGGAGAAGCAGGTGGCCATCACGCTGACCCATCTGGGTTACCTGAAGCGGGTCGCGGCGGATACCTATAAGACACAGCGCCGCGGAGGAAAGGGCATTACCGGACTAACCACCAGGGAGAACGACTTCGTGAAGGATCTGATCATGTGCTCAACGCACGACGAGCTCATGTTCTTCACCAATACGGGCAAGGTTCACAAGATCAAAGCCTACGAGATCCCCGAAGCACAGCGTACGGCCAAGGGCACCCCGGCGGTGAACTTCCTGAACCTGATGCAGCGTGAGCGGATCACGACGATCATTCCGTTCCGTGACTTCCGTGACGACAAGTACCTGATCGCGGTGACGAAGAAGGGCACCATCAAGAAGACGGCCATCTCCCAGTTCGACACCAACAGGAAGACCGGCCTCATCGCCATCACCCTGAAGGACGGGGACGAGCTGGTCGGCATCAAGCAGACCACCGGCACCGACAACGTGATCATCATCACGAAGAACGGCAAGTGCATCTGCTTCTCCGAAGAGGACGTCCGTCCCATGGGCAGAGTGGCCGGCGGCGTGCGGGCCATCAACCTGGAGGACGATGACGAGGTCGTCTCCATGCAGTTGGTGCAGCCCGGCGAGCAGGTCATGGTCGTGACCAGCAAGGGTTACGGCAAGCGGACTGATGTGGACGAATACAAGATCCAGGCCAGAGGCGGCAAGGGCCTTCTGACCTACGACAAGAGCAAGTTCAAGAAGACCGGTAAGCTCATCGGCGCCGAAGTGGTCAGCCACGATGATGAGATCATCCTGATCAACTCCCAGGGGACCATCATCCGCATCAAGGCCAAGGACGTTTCCGTTCTGGGCCGTGCCACCCAGGGCGTGAAGATCATGCGGGCCGGCAAGGATGTGGAGATCATCTCCATGGCGCGGGTCATCAACGAGGAAGAGCACGAGCGCGACGCCCAGCTGGCCCAGAAAAAGAAAAAGGCCCAGAAAAAGGCCGAGGCCAGAGCCGCCGCCGCGAAAGCAGCCATAAAGGCAGGCAAGGCCGCGGAAAAAGAAGATGATTCGGACGACGAGCCCGAAGAAAAGGACAACGGCAGCGAGCAGACGGAAATGGTGATCAATGTCTACGATCCGGATGCGGACGAATAAAGCGGACCCCCCAGACCCGCAACAGGGTAAGAAAAAGGCAGGAGAAAAAATGAAACGAGTATTCAGCGGCGTGCAGCCCACAGGAAACATTCATATCGGCAATTACCTCGGTGCACTGAAGCAGTTCGTGGAGCTGCAGGACGATCACGAGTGCATCTACTGCGTGGTGGACGAGCACGCCATCACCGTGCCTCAGGATCCGAAGGAACTGAAGCAGCACATTCTGGACGTGGCGGCCCTTTATCTGGCCATCGGCATCGACCCGAAAAAGTCCATCATTTTCGTGCAGTCCTCCGTCAGCGGCCACGCGGAGCTGGGATGGATCCTCTGCTGCAACTGTTACACCGGAGAGCTTTCCCGCATGACCCAGTTCAAGGCCAAGAGCGGCGGACAGGAATCCGTGGGAACAGGTCTTCTGACCTACCCGGTCCTGATGGCAGCGGACATCCTCCTCTACGATACGGATATCGTTCCCGTGGGCAATGACCAGAAGCAGCACATCGAACTGTGCCGCGACATCGCCATCCGCGTGAACCACAAATACAAGGACACCTTCGTGGTGCCTGACGGAAGATTCCTGAAGGCCGGCGCCCGGATCATGGCGCTGGACGATCCCACGGCCAAGATGAGCAAGAGCGCCATCAACGTTCACAGCAGGATCTCCCTTCTGGATGAGGACAACAAGATCAAAAAATCCATCATGCGCGCCACGACGGATTCCGATGGTGAGATTCGTTTCGATCCGGAAAACAAGCCTGGCGTCAGCAACCTGCTGAGCATTTACAGCGCGTTCTCCGGCGAGGAGATCGATGACATCGCCGCCCGCTTTGCCGGACACGGCTACGGCGACCTGAAGAAGGAGCTGGTGGCGGTGACCCAGGATGCCCTGCGGCCCATCAAGAAAAACTACGAAGAGATCCGCTACTCCGACGAGCTGAAGACCGTCCTTCGCGACGGCGCGGAGCGCGCCAACGCCATCGCCGAAAAGACCATGAAGCGGGTCAGGGACAAGTTCGGCATGGGCCTGTAGGACTGCAGAACTGCAGGACGACCGCAGGACGACTGCAAGGAGTTTACTCCTCCGGCAGGTCGCC
>CACXCQ010000057.1 GCA_902766185.1 uncultured Eubacteriales bacterium | reverse complement strand
GCGGGCGATGGCTTTGGTCAGCGTGGTCTTGCCCGCCCCCAGGTCTCCGGTCAGGGCGATGATCATCCCCGGCACCGCCGTCTCTCCCAGGTGGATTCCGTATTCGATTACTTCCTGCTCACCGCGCAGGTACATTTGTTTCTCTGCCATGATTTTCGTTTCGTGTCTGGTCATCTGGTTTCGCGGACATAACTATCCATTATGATTGTATCGGTTTCACCCCTGTCAGGCAAGGGGTTTTCTCCTGCGGCGGTTGACTTGAAGGGCTGTTTTGCCTCCTCCCCTGCTTTTGCTTGGTCCTGTGGTCGATCGTGTAGGTCACGATTTCGCGAATCCGTAGGTCACAGTTACCCATCGATTTCCAGAAGCGTGACCCATCACCAGTTCAAACACACGAGTTGTGTAGGTCACGATTCCACGAATCCGTGGGTCACAGTTACCCATCGATTGAAGGATCCGTGACCCATTGTGACGAACGCCGGCGTCAGAGGGGTGTGCTGCGGGAGCCTTTCGATGAAACAGTTCGAAAATGCCGCCCTTCAGATTTCGATTCTGAGCGGTTTTTTGCGTTACCCTGATATATATACCCTCCCAGGATTGTTGACAGGATTCGGTCGCGCGTGCCATAATCGGCTCATGAAAACCAATCTGATCCAAAAAACAACTGAGTTTGCGCTCCATATCGTGGAGGCTTATGTCCATCCGGGCGATACGGTGATCGATGCGACCTGCGGAAACGGATTTGACACGCTGCGGCTGGCCGAGATGCTTCGCGTCGATGCAAAGGCTGGCGATGCAGCAGATGCAAAGGCTGGCGATCCGAAGATGATCAGCGGGCGCCTTTATGCCTTCGATATTCAGCCGGAGGCCGTCGAGGCCACGCGGGAGCTCTTGCGGCGAGAGGGCTACGGCGCAGGGCTGCCTGACGGCGCAGCATCGGGCCAAGCTGACGGCGCAGATCACCCGGGCCGGATCGGCGGAGATTCTTCCAAGGCCGCTCCGGGCCGGATCACGGTTGCCTGTCTGGGGCACCAGCAGATGCTCTCCTGTTTCGAGGGGCTGGAGAGCATGCCCGAGGCATCCGCGATCGTGTTTAATCTGGGCTATCTGCCCGGCGGGGACAAGCAGATCACGACTACCACGGAGACAACGCTGGACGCGGTCCGGGACAGCCTGAGGCTGCTGAAGGTGAACGGTCTTCTGTGCATCACGATGTATGATGGTCATCCGGAGGGCGCAGAAGAAAAACGAGCCCTTCTGCATTTTGCAGAAGAGCTCGATTCCAAGCTTTGGCATGTGAGCTACATCAGTATGCTCAATCAGCGGAACGCGCCGCCGGAGATCCTGCTGATCACCCGCAAGCGCTGATCCGGGCTGCGACGCCTGTGCTGCATACGCCGGGCTGCCAGCCTATTTCTTCTTGAAGGTCACTTTCAGGGTCTGGTTCTTCTGGACCTGTTTCATGGTGACGGTCATCTTCCAGGCGTTTTTCTTCACTTTGATCTTCTTGGAGCCGGCCTTGACGGACTTGATCACATAGCCCTTCTTGGCTTTTACCTTGAATTTCGCGTTGTTGCCGGGAGGAATAACGGTCTGTCCGGAAACCTTTCCGCCTTTGTTTTTCTTCACCTTGATGGTGGGATATCCGCTGGCGGAGGCCTTCGCGGTGCAGATGCCCTCTCCGTCGAATCCGTAGACCTTTCCGTCCACTGCGATGCCGTTTATCTCACTGGATTCGAGATTCTTGATGTAGTTGTATCCCGTATCCTGATAGGCGTCCGCTGACGCGTTGTAGATGAAGGTATCGCCGTAGTTCGCAACGGGCAGGCCCATGTAGATCAGGCCCTTCTTGGCCGGGCTGATGGTGGCATCCGCAACGGGATAAGTCTTTCCGCCCCTGTTCACCGTGTTCTCCGTAAAGAGCGGTTCGATGTTCTTCGTCTCATCCATAGCGGAGACCTTCCAGCTCTTGCCGTTGAAGATCAGGTTCGACGGCGTGCGGTAATCCTCAACGTCGTCATTGACATTCTTCCCCATGGCTTCGTTGAAGCCCATGGTGTAGTACAGATACTTGCCGCTCTGCATTGCCTTTCCGCCTGCTCTTTCCTGAGGCAGGGGCTTGCCGGCGGACCAGCGTTTGTTCTTTTTCTTCGCCGGGTCGAACACGGTCACCTTGGTCGTCAGCGCATGGTCGGCATGGCTGTAGCCGCCCATGAAATACAGCTTGCCGTTATAGGCTGCCACGGCGTAGTCCTGGGACTTCTTCAGATCCGTGGGGAGTTTGCCGAGATTGGTGACCTTGCCGGTCTTCACGTCGATGCTGACCAGCCGGGAGTCACCGGAGTAGATCGCGTAGTTTTCTCCGCCGATTCCTGTTTCGGAATCTTCTTCGTCATCGTCCGCTGCGATGCGGCGTCCATCCTTGCCGAAGAAGAACCAGAAATCATCCTCCGATTCCTTTTCGGCCGCCTGGCCGTATTCCACGACCGAGTACAGCTTACCGTTCATGTATACCAGGTCGCTGCCGAATTCCAGAGAATACATCGCGTCTTTAACGGTCTCTCCCTTGAAGATCGTTGCGGGGTCGACAAGAGCCACATCTTCAGCGCCGTTCTTCAGTTTCTTCGTATCGAGTTTCCTGACTGCACCGGTGGCGGCATCGGTGAAATAGATGTACCGTCCATCGGTGGCCATGGCGGAGCCGTTGGTCTCGTCCGCTGTATCCTTCACATCGGTATATTCCTTCTTGCCGTCCACCAGATACCGGTCGATCCTGGCGGAGGTCTTGCCATCCGCAGCGGTGACTCTCACCGTCTCCACGTTGTTGATCCACTGCTCATCCTTCACCACGAGCTGGCGCTCGGTCTGAGACAGAATCTGGGCATCCTTCATCAGGTCATCTGACGGACCGATGCTCACCGTGAGGCCTCCGGCCGGATTCAGGCCGATGCCGTTGATGGTGATCGTCCCCTCTGCCTGATTCACCTGCATGCTCCCGATCCTCGGCGGCAGCTGTGCCGGACGCTGCGTAAAGTCAAACAGGCCCTGTGCCGCAACGGGGAGATCTCCTGCCTTTGCGCGGGACACTACTTCGGCCACCAGTTCCTCGCTGTCAGCGCCGCCCATGGGGAGATTTCTCGCCTCTGCGATCAGCGCCGCAGAACCGGTGATAAAGGGTGTGGCCATGGACGTTCCGCTCATGAAATCGTATTTACCGAAGACCTCGGTGTCCGGCAGATCCTGACGGGACAGTCCCATGTCATCGAGGCACACCTTCATGTCGCAGCCAGCTGTGGTGTATATGATGATGACGGCCTGTCGCTTCGTGGAATCGATGCCGGATTCGTCTTCGCTTCCGGCTGTCTTGGCGGCATCATCTCTGATCTCTTCCAGATCGTATTCATCCACAGTCTGGAAACTGAAATGACTCCAGTGGTCAAAATTATCCTTATAAGTATATGTGCCGGCCGAGAGCGGGAGATCCGACAGAGTGGCCAGATCCAGCTCCGTCCCCTGGGGGACATCCGTGACGCCGACCAATCCGCCGTCATCCATGGAGGACTCCGCCTTGACATCAACACTCCAGAAAGGACCGGCAGTGGCGTTCTCATCGATCTCGTAGGGAACCGGTATGCAGATGATGTCATTGGCCTTAAGTTTCTTGGCTTCGACAAAGATGCTGTGACCATCCTCACCAGCCAGGAATCCGTCGTTCACCCTCGACATGCTGATCTCGGTCTTGCTGTTCTCGGGGTCGTAGGGCTCCCCGTTCAGATACAGGCTGCTGCTGAGCCGCTCCAGGCTCCCCCAGGCATCCCCTTCGGTCTCATAATCGTTGAATTCCGCGGAAATGCTGGCCTGATCGGCGCCGTAGATCGTCGGATTATAGACGTCAAAAGGCACGGTGGACAGAATGTCCGCTCCGGGAGCCGCAACATCTACCGTGGTCTTTCCGTAGTTGGAGAATCCCGCCAGATTGCCGGCCGTTGTTGCCGCCGCGACGGAGATCTTGTACGGGCTGTCGATGGTTGCCGGGTAGGCGTAGGTCTCATCGTTGTCCGACCACTCGTTTCCTGCCGCGAAAACGCTGACCGCGCCCTTCTCGCCCAGAATGTCGATGAGCTCAGCGAAGATATTGCTTTCTTCTCCGCCGCCCCAGGAGTTATTGATGGCCTGGACCGGCTCTCCCAGATCCAGTGCCTTATTGATGTAGTGATATGCGGGGATCTCGTTGCTCAGGAACGCGCTGCCGTCAGCGTCCAGCGTCTTCAGCGCCATGATCCTTACGGACTGATTCACGCCGCTGATGCCGATGCCGTTGTTTCCCTGAGCTCCGATGATGCCTGCGCAGTGGGATCCGTGGCCGTTATCATCCATGGGGTCGTCATCCCCACCGCTGAAGTCGAACCCATACTCACCCTTCAGATCCGGGTAGTGTGTGTTGTGCCACATATTGTTCTGCAGATCCGGGTGAGTGTAGTCCACGCCGGTATCCACGATTGCCACGATTCGCTGGGTTCCGGTAGTTCCTTCATCCCACTGGGCGCTGACGTTCGGGGTTATCTCGCTGTATTCCGCGCTGCCCGCAGCACCACCCTGCATGCTCCACTGGCTGGAGAAGTACGGGTCGTTGACGCTCATCGCGTGCACCTTATAGTTGGGCTCCGCGTAGAGCACATCGTCCCGGGCACGCATCTTCCTGATGATCTGCTTCGTGCTCAGCTTCTTCGATTTGACCAGCACGACAGTGCCGTAAGTTCTCGCGGCTTTGCCTTTTCCCGCGGAAAGGCTGGCGAATCCTTTTTCTCCACTATCTGCTTCCGGCTGCTCATCGAAGGACCATACATCCTCGATCTCGATGCCCTTGATCGCATCGCTTCCGGAGCACAGGGTGGACTTCGCCGTCCCCTTCGTCATTTCCTTCGTGGTCCGGAACATCACCAGCGCAGCGTTTTCCATATATTTTTCGCTGTCTTCCTGAGGTGGTTTCAGCGTCTGCAACGTTCCAATGCTGCCTTGCTGGGGATTGATGACCGAAGGGGCAGCCTTGTCTGCCGGCGCTGCTGCCGCGGGTACGGCGCAGGCCAGTGCAAATACAATGGCGACCGCTGCGATCATTCCGAATCTTGCTTTGCGTAGAATTCGTTTCTTCATACGTCTCTCCTGTAGTTGTCTCTGATACAACGTTCGTCGTTTAACTATAACGGTATTTCGAATATTATAACCGAACTGCACTATCTAAGTAAAGTATTATATTATTAACGTTTCCTAAACTGGCCTTACCGGACGTCCCGGGTCGGGACCCAGATCCGCAGATCGCCTTTGTCCAGCGGCTCCCATTCATCATCCACCCGCAGCCCTTTCAGATTGTTCTCCAGCGCGCGGATGACGCCGCTGTGGGCGACGATGATGATGTTGCGGGCGTAATCATCTGCCAGGATCTCCCGCAGGGCTGCTACTGCCCGGTACTGCATGTCATAGAAGTTCTCTCCCCGGTTGCCGGTCTTGAAGGTGAAGAGGTCCTCTCCCCGCCGGGCGTATTCCTGCGGATGCTCCTCCCGGATCCGGCTCACCGGCTGCCCGTCCCAGTCACCCAGAGCGATCTCCCGAAGCCCTTCCAAAGGCTGGACTTCCACATGGATGGGTTTCGCGTCTGATGCTCCCGGGAAGGACGGTGCTCCCACCATAGCGTTCATGACGTTGGTCTCTCCGACAGAATCTTCCAGTGCTCCCGCGGGCTCTCCAAAGAACGATGCTCCCGGCCCATAAGCCGAGTTGATATGCTCCGCAATGATCGAAGCGGTTTCCGATGCCCGGCTCAGATCGCTGCTGTAGATCCTTTCGATGGCGGGCAGGGGCTGCTTGCCCAGGGAGATGCCCTCTACCCAGGTGCGTTCCGCCCTGACGTCCTCGCGGATGAGCTCGACGACCTGCTCACCCAAAGCATGAGCCTGCTGCCGGCCTTCTTCGCTCAGGGGCACATCGTACTGCCCGATGAACATGGGCTCTTCGTGCTGTCTGGTCTGCCCGTGCCGCACCAGAATGATGCGCTTCCGGGCGGAAAGCACGTCCAGTTTTTCCCGCTTGAACCCGTGGGCAACGAACTGGCGAATGGCTTCATAACCCTCCGGAGTATCCATGTCCAGAAGGATCTCCTCATCCGGCACCGGCACCCGGACCATCTTTTCCCAGTGCCGTTCTGTGACGGCCTTCAGGCCGCCTTCACCGTCGTGCTCGAGGATCTCCGGGATATGCTCCGCCACGATCAGCAGCGGGTGACCTTTCTTCCCTTCAAATGTCGGGACGAAGTACCAGCCATCCGCAGCGTCCGCGCCTCGTGCTCCGCCGGCCACGTTCTCCTTTTGTGCTCCGTCAGCGGCGATCATCAGCTCCCGGAGCACCCGGATGGTGATCAGCGGGCAGTCCACCGGAATCAGGAAGACACCTTGTTTGTCCGGAAAGGATTCTCCAGCCTTTGCGAGGCCGGTCTGAATGGAGGTAAACATGCCCTCCTCGTAGTTCTCGTTATACGCCTCGGTCAGGCGCAGCCGGTCGATCTCCTCCTGCAGTTCCTCCCGGCGGTGCCCGGTGACCAGTACGATATCCCGGATGCCGGCGCTGTGCAGGGTCTCTGTCAATCCAGCCACGGCGGGCTGTCCGTCCACGTGAAGCAGCGGTTTGAACTCCTTCATGCGGGAGGACAGGCCAGCCGCCAGGATCACCGCGCCGTACCGGGTCGGGTCTGATGCTCTGTTGTATCCTATGTTCATAGATCTATGTCCTTTGTCTCGTCTTTTATTTGTGCTCAGTTACGCGTGAAGCAGCGCCTTGGAGTCAGCCTTCTCTTCTTCCGGAGTGATCTGGGAGCGCACCTGAATGATCTCGGCGGCGATGCTGACGCCGATCTCCTCTGGCGTCTCGGAACCGATCTCGAGGCCGATGGGCGCGTGGACTTCAGCCAGCGCTTCCTCGCTTACGCCCTCTTCCCGAAGGGTATCGAACAGCAGGTTGTTCTTCCGCTTGCTTCCGATCATGCCCAGATAGGCATGGGGCTTCTGCAGGGCCTGGCGGAGCACCACCAGGTCTCCCCGGTGTCCCCGGGTGACGATGATGAGATAGCTGTCCTCATCCACCTCGATGTCGTCGAAGCAGTGCTCGAAATCGCTGCAGACGATGGTGGCTGCCGCCTCGGGGAAGCGCTCCGGATTGGCGTACTCTTCCCGGTCATCGATGATGTACGTATCAAAATCCACGTGCCGCAGAACCGGATCCAGGGCCTTGGCTACATGGCCGCCGCCGAAGATGAACGCCCGGCTCTTCTGCTTGAATTCCTCGACGAAGTTCCCGGGGTCCGCCGCGCTGATGTACTCCAACTGGATCGTGGCGTCCCCGCCGCAGCCCATCTCCAGGGCTCCCTTGTCCTTCTGTTTCTCGTCCAGGGTGAATTCGTATGTCCTGGTTTTTTCTTTTGTCTGCAGCATCTGCCGGCACAGCTTTTCCGTCTCCGCCTCAAGCAGTCCGCCGCCTACGGTGCCCACCGTGTGGCCGCCGTCCCGCATCAGCATTACCGCTCCCCGGTGGCGGGGTGCGGAACCCTTGGTGCTGACCACCTTTGCCACAACGAAATCGTATCCTTCTTCGATATATTTTCTCGCAATGTATGAAATCGGTTCGCCCATTGTTATTCCTCCTTCTTATAAAACAGCGTTCGCTCTTCGCCTACAGCGGTTTCGCCGCGGCCAGCAGGAAGTAGCCGATGTCCCGCTTCACGCCTCCTGCTTCAGTCTTCAGGTAACGGTTGATCTGCGCGAGAGCCTCCTCCCGCTCTGTTCCGGCAGCCGCCTTTTCGGCCAGAAATGCTTCCAGCTCTTCGGAATGATCTTCAAAGCCAAGGATGTGATAGCCGATCTCTTCCATCTGGCGGATCAGCGGCTGCTGGTAAAACGCGCCTTCGAAGCGGAAGTCCACGAACTTCAGGCCCCGGTTCTCACAGTCCCCTTCCTGGTGGGGGATCCTGCTCTGCCGGCCCGCTTCGATGCGCACTGCCCGCATCTGCTCGCGGTTCGGATCCTTCTCGTAAACATCGCTGATGATCAGCTTGCCGCCTTTTTTCAGGACG
>CACXCQ010000056.1 GCA_902766185.1 uncultured Eubacteriales bacterium | reverse complement strand
GTTCTTTATGTTCTTCTTTTGTCTTTTTGCAATTCATCCCGCCACTTACAGAAGATGGGGGATTTCTTGCTTATATCACGTTAAAATCATAGACCGTACTCATTTCGTTTCTCCCTTCTTTTCGGTGTCCCTTTGACATTCCAGCAGTTCGTGCAGCAGATCGTGCAGTTCCTTAGCTTTCTCCACCGGCAAATGAACGCAGCTGCCCACCTGTTCGGGTATGTCCTTCGCCTTTTCCTGCAGATCTCTCCCCTCCTTCGTGAGGGTTATGATCACCACCCGATCGTCGTCCTTGCTGCGCTTGCGCTCGATGTATCCCGCCTGCTCCATTTTCTTGAGCATCGGCGAGAGCGTTCCGTTGTCCAGCATCAGCCTGCTGCCTATCTCGCTGACCGATATCCCGTCCTTTTCCCAGAGGACGAGGAACGTGATGTACTGCGTATAGGTCAGTCCCATGGGCTTAAGATACGGAGTATAGAGACCCGTTACGTTCCTGGCTGCTGCGTAGAGCGGGAAGCAGAGCTGATTATCCAGCTTCATCATTTCGTGGTAATCGTGTTTCATAGATCCTCCTGCACTTATGTTTGATGCAAATATATTGTATCAAACATATTTTCCCGTATCAAGCGCCGATCTGCGAATTATACACCCGCTCACCCTTGATGAAGGTCTCGTCCACTCGGATCTGATCGATGCGGTCCGCATCCGCCGTAAAGATGTCTTCGCTCAGAACAGCGAAATCCGCGCTGCAGCCGGGAGTCAGCTGCCCGAGGCCGGAAAATCCGCAGACCTCAGCCGCGTTCTTCGTGTAGAGCATGATGGCCGTTTCGATATCGACCCGTTCGCTCTGCCCGATATCCGTCCCATCGTAAGCCCTGCGCGCAACTGCGGATTTAAGATTCGGGAAGGGATCCGATGGAACTGCCCAGGATGTGGCGGGAGCATCCGTGGAAAAGCACAGCTGTATACCGTGCTCCAGTTCCGTCCGGTGGGGATAGATGTGCTCCAGCCTCTCGTGCTCCATGTTCGCCCGGTACGTCTCGATCTCGCAGTACTCGAAGATGGGCTGACTGGCAAAGGCAAACCCTTTCTCGCTGGCCTTCTGCATGGCCTGCTCCGACGGTTCCGTCAGGTGCTCCACCCGCAGATACGGCACGCTGCCGTCAGTCCAGTCCTCCTCGTCACAGATCCGGTCCACGATCCGGTCGATGGCCTGTCCTCCCATAGCGTGCACGGAGATCTGGCATCCGGCCTTCTTCGCAAAGTCGATCGCCTTCTCCAGGCTTTCGTCCGAGTAGACCGGCATCCCGTACTCCTCAGTGCCAAGATACGGCTCCCGCAGCCAGGCGGTCCTGCCGCTGATGCTCCCGTCGCCGATAAGTTTCAGGCCGGCGATCCGGATCTGGTTCTCCCTGTCCATGACGTCGGGCGTTATCGCAAAGGCAGGGTCGTCCATGAAGTAGTCCCACATGTAATAGAGCGCCACCCTCTGGCGGAATCCCTTCTCTACTGCCTTTGTATAATACTCGTAATTGCCGCCGGCATGCAGATTTCCCATATCCGCTACAGCGACGATCCCCTGAGAGGTCAGCAGATCTCCCAGATCCGTCAGCGCGCTGATCAGTTCCTCTTCTGTCTCTGCCGGCATGTAGGGAAGGACCAGATCTCTGGCGTTTTCCCGCAGGATCCCCGTGGGTTCACCCTGCTCGTCCCGGTCGATGCTCCCGCCGGGGGGATCAGGCGTGTCCTTCGTGATCCCGGCGATCTGAAGAGCCTTGCTGTTGACGCAGCGGATGTGCTCACAGCTGCGGACGAGGAAGACCGGAAGATCCGCGCAGCCCTGATCCAGATCATAGCGGTTCGGGGAACGCTTCTCCTCGTATTTGCCTTCATCATAGCCCCAGCCGCGGATCCATGGAAGCTCGTCTTCCGCCGCGCAGCTCTTCGAGGCACGGATCTCTTCGGCTTTTCGCGCAATGGCTTCCGACAGCTGACGGATGGAGTTGATCTCCGGCGGCAGACAGGCGATCTGCCTGCTGTATTCCGCCAGCATCATGGGATGCATATGCGCGTCCACAAAACCGGGGATCACCGTCTTCCCCTGAAGATCGGTGACCTCCGCGCTCTGCAGGCTGCCTTGCAGGACCCGGGCCTGCGATCTGCCGCCGACCCATGTGATCCTGCCGTCCTCCACGAGCATCGCCTCCGCGTAAAGCTGTGCCTCGTTGGATGTAAATATCTTTCCGTTGGTGAATAATCGTTTCATTATATTTCTATCATCACGTTATTCAGACTGAAGCTGTTGGTATACACTGTATTTTTCGACAGGCCCATGACGAGGCGGATGCCGATCCCGCTGATCGCGTCCGCATTTCCCTGCAGGCTCTCATAGTAATCTGTCGGATCGAAAAACGCGCAGTTGTCCAGAACGCTCAGGATGATCCTCTCCTCGAAAAAGGTCAGTTTAAGGACGATGACGTTGTTCCTGTCAGCCCGGAAGCCATGGGTGATGACATTCTTTGTCATTTCTTCGACGAACAGTCCCAGCAGATAAGTCTTCCGTCCGTCTGTCCCCTTTGCGCGGCACCGCGCCATCATCTGTTCCGACGCGTTCATGCATCCGTCCATATCCCTGATCGAACAGACCCACTGATCATCGTCGGACACCTCATAGTCCAAAGGCAGGAACAGCAGCCGGTCGAACCCCTTCCTTCCGCTGCCGCGCGACACATAAACCGCGTACAGGATGTGCGTGATCAGGATCAGGACATAGCAGACGGTAAAGGACAGAAACAGTCCGTCAGATCCGGCCGCACGTACCAGGATCCACGCCGCCGGGCACACGTACACGACGTTGCACAGCACATTGGTGATCGATGTATATCCGCCGCGGCCTACGGACTGGATGTATTTTTTCAGCACACAGGCCAGAACGTCGGCGACGAGGCACAATGCCGCCAGGCGGATCGCGCGCGCCGCCAGGGCAATGAACGCGGGATTGCTGCTATTCGAAAACAGACCTGCTATGGGCGTCGCAAAGACGATCGCCGATATGCTGATGACCAGAAGAAGAATGGCGCCTGCGGTCAATGCGGTTTTCAGCAGCTTCCTCTGTCCTTTGATATCCCTTTGCCCGTATAAGACTCCCCCCAGGAGCAGCGTCGCATCTCCCGTGCCGCCGATCGCGGCATCGATGACCGTCATGAAGCTGTTGACGACCAGCATGATGGCCAGCATGTCCCCATCCAGCTGCGTGAGGATGAGCATGTTGAAAAAGGCTGTCCTTATCACAAGACTTCCGTAATAGGACAGCGACGGCAGGCCATTCCTGCAGATCGCCATAAGGTCGTTTCCGCGGAACCCCGCTATAGAGAAGCGGAACATCCTCGACGCAGTAAGGAAGTACAAAAGCAGGACGATGCATACGGCAATGTTGGCTGCGGCTGTGGCGGCGGCCATGCCAAACAGTCCTTTTTTGAACACAAAAATATTGGCCAGATCCCCTGCTCCGTTGATGATGAAGATGCAGACGGACAGAAGGACCACCAGCTTCTTTTTCCCTTCCAGCTGCAGCAGCGACATCAGTGTGCCAAGCAGGATGATCGCCGGTATGCCGGGCGCGTATCCTCTGAGATACGCCGCCGTCTCCTGGATCTGCCCGGACACGGAGTCGTCCGCGCCAAGCAGCACCGCGATAGGAGCGGAGAAGCAGAACAGAATCATGGCAAGCAGGAAAGAAAATACAACTTCGCAAAGCAGCGCCGTCTGAACGAGTTTTTTTGTGTCAGCGAACCTGCCGCCTCCCAGCATATGCGAGCAGTTTATCTGCGTTCCGATCGCGAAAAAACTGCTGATCGCGAGCATAAAAGCACCCACCGGAAGAAACAGGGCGTATGCGTTGAGGGCTGAAATGCCCAGGCCTTTTCCGGTAAGCATACTGTCAACGAACTGGTTGCACGGCTGCACGAGCCCCACCAGAATGTTGACTGTCATCAGCTGCAGATATAATCCAGTTAATAATTTATTGCCTTCGACAAGCTTCTGATCCATCTTCTCATTCCGGTCTCTTTGCAAACAGTTCTGTCAGGTCCTCTCGTTCAACACGCTGCGCGATCTCATCAGGATCAGTCGAATACAGGCCTTCTTTTTTCATAATCTCGAAGAAGCTTCCGCCGGCGAACGTATATCGTTCGCAGTGTTTTCCCTGTCTGACGAACTGCTCGTGCGAATGGGAGATGATGCGTCCTGCTGCCAGGCGGTCAGGCAGGATCACCTGCTTTTCGCCGCGTGCCTGCCGCACCGCATTGCAACCCGCGACCGCTCCGGTCACGACCGCTTCCGTGTGACCGATCAGCGGCGCACCTTTTTCACCGGCGCAGAACAGGTTGCTGGCACCCTCGGCCTGCATGGTATCAAGGCATGGCGCAACGGACATATAACGGATCGAGTTTCCCCGTCCTGCCGAATACGGATCGATGTATTCCGCCTTCTCAAGTCCCGGGATCCTGCGCAGCATGTGCAGCGGGTAATAGCTCGTCATCAGCTTCGCTCCCCCCGTGTCCAAAAGGATCACGTTCTCGCTGTATTCTTTGAGCGCGTACTGCTTGCATGCCTTTTTATCCAGCTTGCTGTAATCGATGTCTTCCTCCGGCACCTTCAGCATCACGACACCCGTGTTCTCCAGCTCTTTCCTGACGTCTGCGCTCAGCGTGTCCATCGATATCTTGCATGCGCCCGAAAAGACGCCCGGCGTCCCGTCCTCACGTCTGCCGACGAGGTCTTTGATGCCGCATCCTGCGGTCAGACTCACCCGCGGTCCGAAGGTGGGACAGCGCTGGATGCACATGGAACAGCCATTGCCGTACCGCAGGCAATTCCCCATGGGGCCGGAGGAGCCGGTCGCATCGACGAACGCGTCGCCCCTGATGGTCGTTCCGTCGTTCAGCACGACTGCCTCGACGACGCCCTCCTGCGCCCTGACATCCATCACATGTGTTTCCGTCATGACTTCGATGCCAAGTTCCTCCGCGAATCCCCTGACCTGCGGCTCGATGGCGCCGACATCGTACAGTGATGCATGGGCATGCCCGGGGAACGCGATGTCTTCGTGCAGCGCGCAGTCATCCATGATCTCAAACAGATCTCCCGCTCCCAGGGCCTTCATTTCCTCCGTTGCGGTAAATCTTCCGTTATTGCGGAAGATCCCGCCGACATTACCGGCGCCCAGAAGGAGATCCGTCTTCTCGATCAGTACAGCTTCCGCTCCGGCTTTTTTCGCACATACGGCGGCAGAAACACCGGACCATCCCCCGCCAACAATAATAATTCTGGTCATACTTTCTCCTATAGTACTCTTTTGTATTCATAAAGGTCTATCTGCTCCTTGCACAGATGGATCGTCTGATCAGCGTCCAGGTCTTTCGTACACGCCCCGCAGATCCCTTCTCCGCAGCATATGTGAGAATTATTGATGCAGGAGATCGCTATCGTGTGCTGCGGATCCTTCTGCTCGATCATGCCGATCGCTCTTTTGAGCAGGTAGTCGGATAATCCCAGATGGATCAGTTCGACTCCGTCATCGCCAGCCTTTGCAGCAATTCCGGCAATGGCTTCCGTCAACTCACCATTCTGATCGCAGATGCTCACCTCGTTCACATGGATCTCCTGAAGCTCCTTAAAGAATCCCAGCACCTGCCTGCCGGATCTGCCCCAATCGAGATAGACATCGACCTCGTTGTTGTTCTGCCACAGCGCTCCGATCACGTGCAG
>CACXCQ010000055.1 GCA_902766185.1 uncultured Eubacteriales bacterium | reverse complement strand
GTTCATCGACGAACTGCACAACATCGTCGGCGCCGGCAAGTCCGAAGGCGCCATGGACGCGGGCAACCTGTTGAAGCCGAAACTTGCCCGGGGCGAGCTGCACTGCATCGGCGCGACCACCCTGGACGAATACAGAAAATACATCGAAAAAGACGCGGCCCTGGAGCGCCGGTTCCAGAAGGTCATGGTGGACCAGCCCACGGTGGAGGACACCATCTCCATCCTGCGGGGACTGAAGGAACGCTTTGAGATCCACCACGGCGTGCGGATCACCGACAGCGCCCTCATCGCCTGCGCCACCCTGAGCGACCGTTACATCAGCGACCGGTTCCTGCCGGACAAGGCCATCGACCTCATGGATGAGGCGGCCTCCAAGATCAGGACCGAGATCGACAGCATGCCCGAGGAGCTGGACCAGATCTCCCGGAAGATCATGCAGCTGGAGATCGAGAAGCAGGCCCTGATGAAGGAGTCCGACAAGGCCTCCAAGCAAAGGCTGGAGAATCTGGAGGAGGAGCTGGCCCAGCTGAAGGACGAAAGCAACGCCATGCGCGCCCAGTGGGAATCCGAGAAGAAAGCCATCTCCGAGGTGAAGGTCATCAAGCAGGAGATCGAGGACGTGAAGCACCAGATCGAGGAGTCCGAGAGAAGCTACGATCTGGAAAAGCTGGCCGAACTGAAGTACGGAACGCTGCCGGCTTTGGAGAAGCGGCTCGAGATCGAAAAGGGCAAGGCGGACAAGGCAGAAGAAGCCCGTCTGCTGAAGGAAGAGGTCACCGAGGAAGAGATCGCCGAGGTCATCTCCGGCTGGACCGGGATCCCGGTGAGCAAGCTGGTAGAGACCGAACGGGAAAAACTGCTGAAGCTGCCCCAGATTTTGCATGAAAGAGTCATCGGGCAGGACGAAGGCGTGAAGGTGGTGGCGGAGTCCGTGCTGCGGGCGAGAGCCGGTCTGAAGGATGAGCGGCGGCCCATCGGATCCTTCATCTTCCTGGGACCCACCGGCGTCGGCAAGACCGAGCTGGCCAAGTCCCTGTCGGAGGCCCTGTTCGATTCGGAGCGGAACATGGTGCGGATCGACATGTCCGAGTACATGGAGAAGCACTCCGTTTCCCGTCTGGTGGGAGCGCCTCCGGGATACGTGGGCTACGACGAAGGCGGCCAGCTGACCGAAGCCGTGCGCCGCAAGCCCTACAGCGTGATCCTGTTCGACGAGATCGAAAAAGCCCACCCGGATGTGTTCAACATCCTGCTCCAGCTTTTGGATGATGGGCGGCTCACGGACAACCAGGGACGGACCGTGGACTTCAAGAACACCATCGTCATCATGACCTCCAACATCGGCTCCAACTACCTGATCAACGGCATCCGCGAGGACGGCACCGTGGACGAAGAGGTGAAGCAGAAGGTGGAGAACGAGATGAAGCGGCACTTCCGGCCGGAATTCCTGAACCGGATCGACGACATCGTGGTCTTCTCGCCCCTGACCGAAGAGCAGATCGTGAAGATCATCGAGCTTTCCATGAAGGATATCCAGAAGAGGCTGGAGGAGCGGAACATCACGCTGGAGCTGACGGACGCGGCCAAGAAGTTCATCGCGGACGAAAGCTACGACGCCCAGTACGGCGCCCGTCCGGTGAAGCGGTTCCTGCAGCGTAACGTGGAGACCGAGCTGGCCGGCGAGATCATCCGCGGCAACATCGCCGACGACGATCACGTGGTCATCGACTGCGACGGAGAGAAGCTCACCTTCACCAGCCAGATGGAAGTAAGGTAAGGACCGCGCAAAAGCAGGCCCGCGGGCCCGATGGGGCCCGGACAGGACAAGCGCCAGGCCCGAATGGGGCCCGACGTATTCTCAACTGAAATGTAGATCTTGGGAGTAAAATCCCTCGATCTACATTTTCTCTACTTTATCCCGATGAATTGTGGTAGAATAAACGCAGTATGGTTTTCCGGAGGGATGACCGGCAATCGCATACAGAAAGGAAGACAATGAGCAAGGCACTGATCGCCATAGACAAAAGCGGATCCTTCAGGGTCTGCGCGGCCATAACCACGGACCTGGTCCAGGAGGCGGCGCGGATCCACGACGCCACGCCCACTGCGGCGGCGGGACTGGGACGAGTCCTGACGGCTGCGGGGATGATGGGTATCCTGATGAAGGACGCGGACAATAAACTGACGGTAAACTTCAAGGGCGAGGGACCCGCGAAGCAGATCCTGGCCACCGCCTACGGCGACGGCCGGGTGAAAGGATATATCGCCAATCCCCACGTTGACCTGCCCCTCACGGAGGCGGGCAAGCTTGACGTGGGCGGATCCCTCGGGATCGGTGAGCTTTCGGTGATCCGGGACCTGGGGCTGAAGGAGCCCTACATGGGGACGATCGCTCTGGTGAACGGAGAGATCGCCGAAGACCTGACG
>CACXCQ010000054.1 GCA_902766185.1 uncultured Eubacteriales bacterium | reverse complement strand
GTTTTGTCATGTTGTTATTCAATTCTCAAGGTTCACGGTGATTTTTTGTCAAAAATCACTTGACTTCACATAGTTAGTCTTCACTGAACTGACTGACCTGTCAAGCGGTTCCGTTCGCTCTTATGGGAGCGAACGGAGGTCCGCCGTCCGATCACGCTCGCTCTATAGCCGGCCGCACCGGTCTCAAGTGGGGACCGACGGCCGACGCGGCGCGATCGGGGCGGACAATCCCAAATGAATAGAAGAGAATGCGTGGAGAGGTTGGGGATAACCGGCGCCTGCCCGTGGACAGCTGAGGCACTGCCTCTCCTGCCCACCGCCAGGTTTGCTTATCCACAGCCTCTCCACACTACGAGTTGAATGAAATTTACACCATTGTTTGGACTTGTCCTGTGTCACTGCATATCCATACGGGAAACGGCCAACCCCGTGTTGATAACGCGCGTCAGAAAACAGATCAACACGAGACACGCAAAATGGAAGAAATCAAGGTTCACCTTCACGCCCGGTCGTGTTGATCTCGAATCTGAAATCCCGAATCAACATTTTTTGCGGCCGGAGCAAAGACAAGGCAAGGCCAAGTGGGTCATCTCGTGTTGATCCGTCCTGCGCCACAGCATATCAACACGGGAAACGGCCAAGTCCGTGTTGATAACGCGCGTCAGAGAACAGATCAACACGAGGCACGCAAAATGGAAAAAAACAAGGCTCACCTTCTCACCCTGTCGTGTTGATCTCGGATCTGAAATCCCGAATCAACATTTTTGCCGCGTGTACTGTACCCCAGATTGTGGACAGTGCGAGCAGCGTAGAAATACAACAGACCCGATTTGTGTACACCACGTTCTGCGGTGGGCGAAGGCGGGGTGCGGCGAGCGAAGGCGGAGTAAAGCAGGGTCGGCGCAGGTCCGGCGCATGGCCGGCGCAGGGCCAACGAAAAACCGCCGCAAGATCCGCCCCAGCCGCTGGCCACCAGCTGCGTTCCGCCAAAATGCAAAACGAACTGTTGCGCGCAATGCAACAGTTCGTTTGTTTCGCATATTCCAGGCGATGTCCGAATGGTCGATTCTGTCAGTTGCCGTCGGGCGGACCGCTCAGCCGCCAGTCGAACCCGGCGCTCTACTTCTTCACCAGGGTGTTCAGGATCCCGCGACCCAGCTGGGCGCCGAGGTTTCCGCCCAGGGTCTTGCCGAACTTGCCGAATTTGCCGCCGAAGGTCTTGCCCACTTCACGGCCAACGGTGCCCATGACGGAGTTGCCGACTTTAGCGATCTCCTTGCGGCGCTCCTTCTCAGCCTTCTCCGCAGCCTTTGCCGCGGCCGCCTCTGCCTTTGCGGCTTCCTTGGCCGCAGCCGCTTCCGCCTTCGCCGCTTCTTTCTGCGCGGCCGCTTCAGCTTTTGCCGCCTCCTTCTCCGCAGCCTTCTGGGCAGCCTCTTCTGCCTTTGCGGCTTCCTCCGCTGCCGCCGCTTCCTCGGCCGCCTGCTGGTCTTCGATCCCCTTGCGCTGAAGGATCTCATAGGCGGAATCCGGATCCACCGGCGTAGCGTACTTGCTGTACAGCAGGCTGCTCTTTATCGCGTTGTCCCGCTGCTCATCGCTGATGCCGCCCATGAAACTGCGGGGCGGCAGAATGTAAGTCTTCTGCGCCTCCTGCGGGATGCCATCCTCGCCGAGGGTGGACACCACCGCTTCACCGGTGCCCAGATTCAGGATCGTTTCGTACGTATCAAAAGCAGGATTTACCCGGAAGGAATCCGCCGCAGCCTGGACCGCTCTCTGGTCAGCCGGGGTGTAGGCTCGCAGACCGTGCTGGACCTTGTTGCTCAGCTGGGCCAGTACGCCGTCGGGGATGTCCCTGGGGTTCTGGGTGCAGAAGTATACGCCCACGCCCTTGGACCGGATCAGTTTCACCACCTGCTCGATCTTCTCCAGCAGCGCCTTGGGCGCGTCGGTGAACAGCAGATGTGCTTCATCGAAGAAGAAGATCATCTTGGGCTTGTCCAGATCGCCTACCTCAGGCATCATCTCGAAGAGCTCCGAAAGCAGCCACAGCAGGAAGGTGGAGTAAAGTCTGCCGTTGTTGATCAGAGACGAGCTGTCCAGGATGTTGATGACGCCCTTGCCGCCGTCCTGGGCCAGCCAGTCGGTAAGGCTCAGGGCAGGCTCGCCGAAGAACACATCGCCGCCCGCGGTCTCCAGAGCCACCACCGCGCGGGTGATGACGCCGATGGACGCGCTGGAGATCTTTCCGTAATCCATCTGCAGTTCCGCCGAATGGTCGTCCACCCAGGCCAGCATGGCCTTCAGGTCCTTCGTGTCAACAAGCATCAGCCCGTTGTCGTCGGCGATCTTGAACACGATGGTCAGGATGTCGCTCTGCAGCTCATTCAGGTCCATGATCCGGGACAGCAGCAGCGGTCCCATCTCCGAGATGGTGGTCCGCAGCTGGACCCCCTTCCCGCCGTAGATGTCCCAAAGGCTGACCGGGTACCCCTGATAGTTGAATCCGTGCTCAGCCAGACCGAAGCGGGCGATCCTTTCCTGCATGTTTTCGTTGTCCGCGCCGGGCAGCATCATGCCGGCGATATCCCCTTTGACGTCCGCCATGAAGACCGGGACGCCCATGTCGCTGAAGGTCTCCGCCATCACCTTCAGGGTCACGGTCTTGCCCGTGCCTGTGGCTCCGGCCACCAGGCCATGGCGGTTGGCCATCTTCGGGATAATGGATACCGGTTCGCCGGCATCGTTGTTGCCGATCCAGATTCTCTCGTCTCTAAGCATATTTCGTTCCTTTCTTTTGGTTGGATTTTGGTTCTGTTTCGTCGTGCCGCTCCAGCCTTTGCGCGGTCTCTACCAGGATCCGCCGCCGCCACCGCCGGCTCCGCCGCCGCCGGAGAACGATCCGCCGCCACCGCCGCTCGAGGGTGATGAGGTCATGCTGGTGCCCACGCTGTCCATCATGTTGTTCATGGAATCCATCATGGACACGGAGTCAAAGGCTGTATGGGGTCCCATGCCAACCGCGTAGTACCGGGAATCGTACCACTTCGGCGGCTCCTTGGCCAGATCCGCGAAGCGCTTCGCGTACACCGCCGTCACCCCCAGGGCGAAGGCAAAGGCCAGGTTCTTGTAGTAATAGTTCGGATCCTGCTCAGCCAACATTTCCATGCGATCCTTCTCCGCAACCTGGAGGAACCGCTTGTAGCCTCTGATCTTGCCCAGCATCTCCGCGTAGTCATCGGACATCCTCTCGCAGAGCGCCGCCATCAGGATCAGCAGGAAGACCATCCCCATGCCGATCAGGTATGGAACGATCTGCGCACCCATGCAGGTGTCAAAGAGTACCGCCATGCCGAAGCTCAGCAAAATCAGGGCAGCCCAGCCGATGAACCCGAGAATGAATTTCCCCACTTTCTTTTGGGGCTTGTTGATCCAGGCCGCGATCCCGGTGAATCCGGCGATGGGCAGAGCGATCTGCAGAATGCCGATAACGATATAGAAGATGAAGTCGCCGTGGCCGACGAAGATCGGGCTGCCGTTCAGTATCTTGGAGATCAGGAACAGGGCGATCATTCCAAGTATCGCCACGATCCTCAGCGATGTAGCGACGCCTTCGGCCTTGCTGTCCCAGAGCTGGCCCGAGTAGCGTTCCATGATGTTGCTCTTGATCTCTTTGACGGTCTCGTAGAAGCTGTTCTGCAGATCTTCCATCTCGACGGAGGTCTCGTCCACATCGAAGAGTCCTTCCATGAATGTCTCCTCGTCGGGGGAATCTCCATCGTATTCCTTCACCTTGATGATCTCGTAGCTGATCTTGGTCTTCTTTTTCTTCAGTCCGTAGGGGACCTCGATCTCCTTGATCCGGAGATACCCTTTGTCCGCCAGCTCAAGCAGCATGCTGGTGACGTGACTGCCCTCGATCTCTCCCGTATCGAGGTAGGCCACCTCCGCGGAATTCATTCCCTCCGGCGGGTAGAACTCTTCCGTCTCGATGATGTCCGGATCTTTGCCGTATTTGCGCCAGAGGAAGAATCCAAAGGCAGTCACGGCCGCCAGAATGGCAATGAGAATGTAGAACAGAAGGTTGGACTTCCACGCCTGCTTCGTGAAGTACCCCTGGGGCAGCACCGCACGGATGGTCAGTCCGCCGAGGCAGTTCTCAGTCGTATCCACCAGTACCGTTTTGTCTCCCTTCGGAGTGAAGGGCACGTCCTCCTGATATCCGGTCTTCAGTCCCACCTTGCTCATGTCGATGGGCTTGGGGAAGGTGATCTTCGCCGTCACGTGATCGATGGACTGTGCTTCCCATGTGGTGCCGACGAGATTGTAGTATACCTCGTCCGCTCCGTCCAGGTGGTCTCCCCGCATATCAAAAACGTATGAGAGCTGATAGGTGGTATCCTCATCCGCGTATTCGTCCGAATCTCCGATCTTGATGTAGTACCCGTCGTCGCCTTTTTCCTCATCAAAAGGCTGGCCGGACAGTACCTCAAAGTCCTTCACCTTCGCGTAAAAGTTATCCACCTGTCCGTCCCGATCCAGGCGCTGCTTATTGGGGATCACCCGGTAGATGCCGTGACTCGGCGCTGTGAAATGCACATCGATGGTCTCGGTGATCAGGTACGTATCATCCTCGTTCACCTGCATTTCGATGTCGTAATCCTCGATGACAAAGTTGCTTTCCGCGTGAACGGGCTGCGTCCAAAGCAGCGCGCCTGCCGCCAGCAGCGCCGCAGCCATCACGGCGATCACCGCAATGCTCAGCGCCGTCGCCCTGAGCGCCGCGCCCGATGACCGGCTTGCGTTTACTGTATTCATCATCGCGTCTCCTTTCTGCGGTTCTTCCCGCACTTTGCAGGTTCATTATACCAAAAGAATCGCAGGGTATGTTTTACTTTATTCAATTATCGTGATATTTGTATGGTGTCCGGATCACAGCTGCCGGATCGGGCCCGATCCTTCACAGTTTCCGGATCCGCTCCCGGTCAAAGTCCACCCCTTTTTCCAGGGCCCGGTCGATCTCATCCAGAAGCTTCTGCTTGTCCCGGGGGAGACGCCCGGCCAGTTTCACCGCGTTGGATACGTTCCGGCACCGGATCACGGTCTCGTTCTCCAGGCACGTGAGGAAGACCCACAGCTCTTCGAGCCGCTCCTCTTCCGTCGCCTCCTGAAAGCTCCCGCGCATGCCTTTTTTGTACAGTTTCGTCCCTTCCATGAGGGTCAGGGACATCACCTCGATGGATACCGGCTTCAGATCCTTATACAGCGCTGCCGTCAGCCTGGCGTGCTTGTCACCGTACCGGTGTCCGCCCAGGCCGTTGAGGAAGTTTCCTGTCCATACCATCCCCGCTTCGTCCAGCTTTTGCATCTGCTCCCTGATGTCCTCGGGCGTGTAGCCCTTCTTGTTCCGCTTCAGGATCCGGGGATCTCCGCTCTCGATGCCGACGTAGATATCCGAATACCCCGCCTCCTTCAGCTGGCGGATCTGATCCACGGTCTTGTCGCGGAAATTGTCCACTCTGGCGTAGGAGCCGATGCTCTTGACCCAGGGCATTTCGCGGTAAATGTACTCCGCCGCCGCCATGAGCGTTTCAAAAGGCTGGGAAAAGGCGTCCGCCCCCTGCAGGAACGCGCGCTTCGGCTCCTCGCCCTGGTCCTCGCACCAGCCTTTGGCCCAGATCGCTTCCTCCTCGATCTCCTGGACGGACAGCCTGCGGTAGGGTTCCTTAAAAAACGGGCAATATATGCATTTTCCGTGTGAGCATCCGTCGGTCACCTTCACAAAAACATCGTAGATCTCTGTGATCGGCCGATTGACTTCGCGAATATCTAATGGCATGGTTGTCTTCTCCTCTTTCGTATGGGAAAAGACTGGCGCTGCCGCCAGCCTTTTCATTCAGTTCGTTCTGTCTGCCCGATCAGACCGCGCACCATTCGATGCGCTTACTTCACGGTGACCTTCACGGTCTTCGACACGCCGTTCTGAGCATAAGCGTATACGATACAGGTTCCTGTACCCTTGGCCGTGATGACGCCCTTCTTGCTGACGCTGGCTACGTTCGCGTCCGTAGACTCGAAGCGCACCTTGGTGTGGTTGGCCACCTTCAGCTTCTTGGAGGCCGGGATCTGCGTGGCCTTCAGGGTCAGCTTCTTGCCGACCTTCACGGTCGCCTTCTTGACCGCCTTGAGCTTGCCGCCCTGCTTCACCTGCAGCTTGATGGCCTTGTGGTTGCCGTATTTCTTGCTTCCCTTCGTCACGGCGTGGACCACCTTGGAGGTGGCGACCACGTTGTTGTTCTCATCCAGCGCGACCACCATGAACTTGTAGTACTTGCCCTTCTGGACCTTCTTGACCGCCTTCTTCACGTTGTAGGAATTCTTCGTGACGGTGGTCAGCTTCTTCATCTTGTTGTTCGTGCCGCACTTGTTGCCGAAGATCATGTATTTCTTCGCGCCGGTGACCTTCTTCCAGTTCAGCTTCAGGCTCTTCTGCGTCTGCTTCACGGACTTCAGCTGCAAAGGCAGGAATACCGTGCCGGCCGGGTCGACGTCGGTATTCGCCGACGTGATGAATGCCTCGGCAGCTTCCGCAGAGGCGCCCTTGCCCAGAGCCGTTCCGTCCGCGCCCATCTGCTGGCTGCGATCCTTGTCGGGCTTTTCACCTTCTCCACCTGCAGCCTTTGCGGCCTCCTCGGCAGCCTTCTGGGCAGCCTCCGCCGCTTTCTGCGCAGCTTCAGCCGCGGCCTGCGCTTCTGCAACGGCCTGCTGGGCCTGCTCAGATCCGTTGTTTGCCTTCGCGGCCTCCGCCGCAGCCTTCGCTTCTTCCGCGGCCTTCTTTGCTTCCTCGGCTGCCTGCTTGGCTTCTTCCGCTGCGTTCTGCGCCTCGGTCACCTTCTGATCAGCTGCTTCGACTGCCTTCTGGGCTTCTTCTGCCTTCTTCTCAGCTGCTTCCTTGGCTTCTTCCGCGGCCTGCTGAGCTGCCTGCGCCGCTTCTACTGCCGCCTGCAGTTCTTCCTTATCCAGCGGATCCGATGTCTTGACGAACTTCGCGGTATACGTGCCGGCCTCATAGGTGCCGTCCTTCTTCTGAACAAGCAGGGACTCTTCGAAGCTGACAACTTTTCCTTCTGCGTCATACCAGGCGAAGAAATCATACCCTTCATCCGCAACGGCGAGC
>CACXCQ010000053.1 GCA_902766185.1 uncultured Eubacteriales bacterium | reverse complement strand
TTCCTTCGATGAGGGTGTGTAGTAGAAGCTCTCTCCTTTTTTCAGGTTCGCGACGAACGAGCCCTTCTCCGTGCTTTCTATTCCGGCGTATGCTTTTTTATGATAGGTGATCACGATGGACCAGGATTCTCCCGGATCGATGGCCACCGGAGTGTCGAGCACGATGCTCTTGAATCCGGGGGTGTCCGTAGAGATGGACTGGGAGGCGGCATGCAATCCGCTGTCGGGAACTCTGGGATCGGCCAGATCCGTATACACGTCCAGCGTGTAGGGCATGCTGCCGTCGTTGTATTCCGTCATCCCCACTTCCTTCAGCGTGATCTGGGAATCTGCGGTAAATACGTTGGCCGCCTTCTCTCCCGCAAGCATTTCCACGAAGCTCGTATTGGCGTTGCCGTCATACTGGTAGAGATGGAGGGACGGATCCGCAGGACGCATGTCGTAAGCGGCAATGCCATCGCTGAGGATATCCTTGCTCTGGTAGGATACGTAGAAGAATCCGTTGTCGCCCCAGTTCGTCCCCCAGCTGTTCATGACGAGCCATGCGCCGTCTCTGGACGGTGACACGATCTGTCCCGTTTTGGAATCCACGGACTCGAAGTTCGATGCGCTGACGCTGTCATCCCAGCCGACGATGAGCACCTCGTGATTGTTCTTTTCGGCATAGCGATTATTGTAAAAATACCGCTGATCATCACCGCTGTAATAATTCGCCGATGACTCGATGGAGACCACCACCGAGCCGTATCTGGTGACGAGATCCTTTACCGTAGCTTCGTCAGCCTCGAGATAGGATACGCAGTTCTGCTGCACCAGCGCGTCGTTGTAGGCCAATGCAGGATCGAAGGATGTCGGCCCCGTATAATGCGTATTGCCGGAGGCATCGGGCCCGCTGATCGTAAAGGGCGTATTCGCCTCTGCCCCTGCTCCCGACCAGGTGGCCAGATGATTGAAGGTGAAATACGACGCTCCCCCTGCTTCGATCCAGTTTCCGGAGGGCGCAATGTTCCTGTCTCCCTCCGTACGGTACTGGGGATCGTTCACCCGGTTGTACATGAAGTACCCGAGATGCGACGGTGAAAGCTGCATGACGGAAGGATCTCCGGTCTCCTTCGCGTAGGACGCCTGTGCTGCCGCCATGGTGGAAAATGCCCAGCACAGTTCCGTATCCGCCTGATCCCGTACCGCTACGTTCTGGAACCAGGCCTCCCCTCTCGGGTCTAATGCGGCGGGAAATCCTTTTTTCTTTGCCGACTGGGCCGCAGTTTCGCCGCCGGGCACCTTGTAGATGCTGAATTCCGCATGCCTATGCCCGTTGGGATGATCCCGGTCCGCCGCGGAGACCGCGGAGGGAAGAACACAGAACACCATGGCCGTGGCCAGAAGCACGGCGATCAATAACTTTTTTTTACTCATCTCTTCTCTCCTTAACGCTGTGTTATCTCAAGAAAAGTATTATACCACAGTTTCCCGTCTGTGCACAGCCACCCTTCCTTCACTGCAGGCGCTGTTCGTCCAGCCTTCCCTTCTCGCGGATGACGAAGAATCCCGCAGTGACCACGATGATCCCGCCGACCACCTGCATCATCCGGATGGACTCCCCGAGGAATATCGCTCCGAAAAATGTGGTGGATACAGGCATGAAATCGGAGTACAGGGCAGCGGTTGTCGGGCCCAGCTTTTGCAGGCCGTAGACCATGATGAGAAAACCGATTCCCGCGTCCACGATACCCAGCCAGGCGATGCCGCCGATGATGGCGGGGGTAAACTCCGAAAGCGCCGGAAGGCTGTGCAGAGCCATGGGCGAGCAAAGGCAGAGAGTGCACAGGATCTGTGTGCACGACAGAGTCGCCGCGTCATACTTCTCCAGCCGCTCAGAGGCGGTGATGAAGTTGTAGACGTTCCAGAACAGCACGGCGCCGAAGGCCAGCACATATCCCCTGATCCTTCCCTGGAAGATGATGTGCCAGTCGCTGCCGATCACAAAGACGATCCCGAGTATGCAGAATGCGATACCGATGATGATCACCTTGTTCGCCCTGCGTCCGTAGATCACCCGCTCCGCAGCCACGGAGACCACCGGAACGAAGCCCAGGATGATCGTCAGCAGGGACACGGGAAGGAAATCCATGGCGGAATACTCGCAGAAGAAATACAGGATCTCTCCGAATACGGCGCACATGGCGAAGATGATAAGGTCCCTTGGCTGCGGAAGGATCCGGTTCCGCAGAACAAGAAACTTGATTACGAGAAGCGCCAGCGCGCCAAAGGAGTACTTCATGAAAAGAAGCCCCATTGGGGTGAGGATCTCCAGCCCGGCCTTTGCCGGGACGTAGTCGAACCCCCACAGGGTCACCAGAAATACCATTAAGATGTGCGCTTTCGTTCTGTCACTCATATCCGCCTTGAATAAGGCCCCGAAGCCTTACTGGGATCAGTGCTGCTTCGGGGCCGAAATGATCTGAGATCAGCCGATGCGGACTATGCCGTGGGATCCGCCGCTGCGGGCAGACGCTCCGCGATCACGTTCATCAGGCTGTCGGTGCATGCGAGAGGATCACCGAAGGTGTCGCCCTCTGCTGCCTCCAGAGTGATCTCCTCCGGAGTGATGACACCGCCGAGGACCTCATCCAGAGATGCGTACTTGTAGGCCGGCACACAGTCGTCCATCTCGTCGGAGATGTCTTCCGTGCTCTCCCAGCCGAAGTCTTCTTCGAAGACCTCGGCCAGCGCGGCTGCGATCTCCCAGTTGACGTACTCGATGTCTTCGTCGATGGCCGCCTGGACCAGCTGCAGTCTGCGCTCTGTGTTGGTGAATGTACCGTCAACAGAGGCGAAGCCGGTTCCCGGAAGGACCACATCTGCCTTTGCGGCAAGACCGGTCATGTGGGTATCGCAGACCGCCAGGAACTCCAGCTCGCTGGTGTCGATGTCCGCTTCCTCACCGAAGACGATCAGCGCCTTCAGGCCTTCCAGAGCTTCTGCACCGGCCACGATGCCCAGGTCGATGAGACCCTGGGAATTGTTCTTGGCCTTGACCTGCAGGATGCCGTCTCTCGGCGCTCCGATGTGTCCGGAAAGGGCCGCGATGTCCGCGATGAGACGCGCGGTGTCTACGGAGACGAAGTTCTGGTTGAAGACGATCATGGCCTTCTTCGCGCCCATGTAATCCGCTGCGATGGCTGCAGCTTCCTCGGAGACCTCCACGCCCTCAAGGGATGCCTTGAGCGCATCGTATCCGTCGATATCCGCGCCCTTGCCGGCATCGATGATTGCCTTTGCGATCTGCTTCAGGAAGCCCAGATCCTCCGCGTATACCTCGTTGGAGAGACCGCGGATATTCTGCTTGCAGCCGCTGGGATTGATCAGGGCTGCCTTCGCGCCGGCTTCGATGGCCTGCTTGATCTTCAGCCGGATCACCGGATTGTCAGTGGAGTTGTAGCCCACCGCCAGGATGTAGTTCGTGGAAAGCAGTTCATCGATGGTGTTCGGGGACGCATCGACTCCCAGCACCTCCGCCAGGCCGCTGGCGCGGTTGTTCATGCACAGCACCTTCGCTCCGATGACTTCCGCCATCTTCTTCATGGCATAGGCTTCTTCGTTGGTGAATCTGTCAGAGATAGCCACGCCGATGGCGTCCTTGCCGTATCTCGTTCCGATGGACTGGCACTTCTTGGCTATGAGGACCAGAGCCTCGTGGTATTCCGCGTCACGGAAACCATCAGCGGTCTTGATCTGCGGTACCTCGAGCTTATCCTCCAGCATGGCGCAGTCGAATCCCCACTTGCCCTTTCCGCAGGCCAGACCCGCGTTGACGGTTCCTTCCTTGTCAGGATTCGCCTTGATCAGCATATCGCCGCAGGACTCCAGCAGCAGGCTGCATCCCACCGAGCAGTAGGAGCAAGTGGTCTCGGTAACTTCCGTTTCCACCGGAACTTCCTTGATCATGGTGGTGCGCTCCTGAAGAGCACCTGTCGGGCAGACGCTGACGCACTGTCCGCAGGATACGCAGCCGGATTCGATCAGCGGTTTCTCCATGTTGGGCTTGACCACCGTATCGAAGCCTCTGTGCACCAGACCCAGAGCGCCGATGCCCATGATCTCATCGCAGGCACGTACGCACAGTCCGCAAAGGATGCACTTGTTGGGGTCTCTGACGATGAACGGGTGATCATCCTCAAATTCGATGGTATTCTTGTCTCCGGCAAACCGTTCCGGCTCCACATCGTACTGATGCGCCAGATCGATCAGCTTGCACTCGAAGTAGTCGTGGCAGCCGCACTCCAGACATCTGGAGGCTTCCTCCTCGGCCTGGTCCGCGGTGAATCCGTCGGGAATGACCTCGGTGAAGTTGTCCTTTCTTTCCTCTGCGGAAAGCTGCGGGATCTTGGGTCTGCACTGACGTTCTCTGTCTTCGAAGGTCTTTTCGGTGATGTCGTCACGGGTGACGAAATACGGTTTTTCGTAACGTACTGTCTCGCCACTCAGATAAGCGTCGATGATCTCCGAAGCCTTCTTGGCGTCCGCGATGGCCTCTACCGCGATGCTGATCTTGTCGTTTCCGCAGTCGCCGCCGGCGAACACGCCCTCCATGCTGGTCATGAAGGTCTCCTTATCGTAAGCGATGGCGCCCTTTCTGGTCTTGTCGCAGTCGAAGATGGAGGCGTCGACCGCCTGGCCGATGGCCAGAATCATGTTGTCCAGAGCGATGGTCTCCGTCTTGCCCTCGATGGGTACAGGACGGCGGCGTCCGGAAGCATCCGGCTCACCCAGTTCCATGCACTGCAGGACGACTTCCTTGATGTGGCCGTTTTCGTCCTTGATGATCTCCAGCGGATTGGTGAGGTTCTTGAAGATAACGCCCTCTTCCTCGGCCTCTTCGATCTCGATCATATCCGCGGGCATCTCATCCTTGGTTCTTCTGTAGATATTGTAGACTTCCTTCGCGCCGAGTCTGACTGCGGTACGGCAGGCGTCCATTGCGGTGTTTCCGCCGCCGACGATGGCTACGCGGTCACCAAGCTCGATCTCTTCGTTGCGGACGACCTTTCTCAGGAAGTCGATGCCGCCGATGACGCCTTCCGCGTCCTCACCGGGGCATCCTACGCCCGTTGAGATCCACGCGCCGATGCCCAGCAGCACCGCGTCGAAATCGTCCCGTACGGACTGGAACGGAATGTCCACGCCGACCTTCGCGTCACAGATGATGTCAACGCCCATCTGCTGGATGGTGTCGATCTCATCGTCCAGATCCGCCTTGGGCAGACGGTATTCCGGAATGCCGTAGCGCAGCATGCCGCCGGCCTTGGGCATGGACTCGAAGATGGTCACGTCGTGACCCATCTGGCGCAGGAAATACGCTGCGGACAGTCCCAGGGGGCCGCCGCCGATGATGGCCACGCTCTTG
>CACXCQ010000052.1 GCA_902766185.1 uncultured Eubacteriales bacterium | reverse complement strand
GTTGACGGACTTATAGGTCAGCGCCAGAGGCGCGCCTCCAAGCATCATATAGAAAAACGGCGCCATGACTCCGTCGGAGTAGTTCTCCGCCACGGTCTCCACCGCCGCCCGGGTCACGCCCTTTTCGTCCAGCGCCTGGGTATCCCGGCCAACGATGCGGGACACCGCCTTGCGGGAGGCTTCCAGCCGGTCCTGCGAAGGGTCATCCGGCACGTCCGCGCAAAGGCAGCGGTACACGTTTTTTGCTTCCTTCGCCAGTCCGCGAACGGCTATGGCCTGCCAGCACCAGAGGGTGTGCAACAGAAAAAAGGCGATGGGGTGGATGATCCACGCCAGAATGCACAGCCCCGCGGAGACCACGTAGACCGTTACCGGGATCAGGACCGCCATAACGGTTCCTGCCCGCCGGCGCCCCGCCGGCGTATCCGCAAACGCCTTTCGCAGGCTCCCCTCCAGAAGGGAGATCCCCTTGCCGATGATCACCACCGGATGAGGGATCTTCTCCGGATCCGCAAGCAACAGATCCAGCAGAAAGCCGAACACGATCGACAGTTCAAACAGGAGCAGAAACAGCATCACACCGTCCTCCCCTGTGCGTTTTTCTTTTTCCGGGCAGCCTGCACGAACCGGTCCGCCAGCGTCTCCTCATCCGCCGCCCGCCGCGCCAGATAAAGATGGGGAAATCCCGCGTACAGACTCTCCGACGCGTAACCGAAGCTCCACTGTTTTCCAGTGGAATTCTTCGTCAGGACCAGGTCGCTCCCCTGCGCCGTGGTATCCCAGTAGTGGAATTCGTGCACCGGGATCTGCTCACCCGTACGGAACAGCATGCTGTCCTCGTCGCATCCGATGAAGCCGTATCCGAACCGGACAAGCTTTCCGGTTCCGGCGCCGTGCCCCGGAAGCGCGCCTGCCACGGACCAGGTGTTTCCTTCCGCGTCCGCAAGCGTCTCCCCAAGATAAAGGAACCCGCCGCACTCAGCGATGGTCGGAAGGCCTCCAGTGACCGCTGCCCGGATCTGTTCCCGCATCCCGGCGTTCTCCGACAGTTCTTTTCCGTACAGTTCCGGATATCCGCCGGGCAGATACAGCCCCTGGATGTCCTCAGGCAAAACCTGGTCTACCAGCGGGCTGAACCAGACGATCTGCGCCCCGGCTTTTTCCAGGGCGGTGATGGACTCCGCGTAGATGAAGTTGAACGCGGCGTCCCTCGCGACAGCAATCCTGACCGGCACCGGTTCGCGTCCTTCCGCCGAAGCGTCCGGGATATCCGAAGCGTCCGGCATATCCGAAGCGTCTGGCATATCCGGAGCGCCCGGTCCCTTCATCACCGCAAGCAGCCGCTCCATGTCGATGGTCTCTTCCATCTTGTCCGCGATGCGCTCGATCCGGCTGCTCAGGTCCCGGATCTCCTCCGCTGTCATCAGCCCCAGATGGCGGCTCTCAAAGACCGCTTCTTCCATATGAGGCAGATACCCCAGCACAGGAATGCCCGAGGCCCGCTCGATCAGCGGCCCGTAAGTCCGGTAATACATCTCGCTGCAGTCGTTGAAGATCACGCCGCTGATGTTACTCGGGCTCTTAAACTCCGCCATCCCTTTGATCACCGCCGCCAGAGTCAGGGCCGCGCCCTTCGGGCGGAGAACAAGCACCGCCGGCAGCTCGCAGAGCTGCGCTACGTGCCATGCGCTGGCCCGGGCGGAAGCGGCATCTCCAGCGGAAGCCGGCTGCCCAGCCTTTGCGCTGCCGGCATCGCCTGCCTTTGCGATACCATCGTAATAGCCCATGACGCCCTCGCACACCGCGGCGCCATGACCCTGCAGACCCTGCGCGAAGGCCTGCCTGACCCCCTCTTCGCCCGCAAGAAAAACGTCCAGGTTCCGGCTTTGGATGCCAAGCACCGAGCGGTGGAACATGGGGTCGATATAGTCGGGGCCGCATTTGAACGCGCAAGGGTCGAATCCCTTGCGGGAAAGCAAAGCCAGCAGCCCGCAGGTCACGGCCGTCTTGCCGCTGTTGGAGGCTGCTGCTGTGATCATTATCCTATACATGGCGACCTCCGGTGATGATGAAGATCGGATTGCCGCCCATCATCATATGCCTGCATCCGTCGCCTTCTCCCAGGGTCCTGGCAGTGCTCACCGCCACCTGGATGATGTTCACGTCCATTCCCTCCCGGCTCATGATCCGGACCGCCTCCTGTATGGTCTCCAGCACGATGGCGGACACGCAGATCAACGCCTGGGGATTTCTGTTCAGGGCGATCCGGATGATCTCCTCCAGATTGCCGTCCGACCCTCCGACGAAAACCTTGTCCGGCGCCGGCAGTTCCTCCAGCGCTTCCGGTGCTTCTCCCTGCAGGACCCGCAGGTTCCACACGCCGAACTTCTCCCGGTTGCGCCCGATCAGCTCGGCGCCCTCCGGCTCCCGCTCAACCGCATAGACCTTTCCCCGGGAGGCTTTCATGGCCAGTTCCACCGAAACGCTGCCGGTTCCCGCGCCCACATCCCAGACCAGATCCGTATCGCGGACCTGCATCTGCGCGAGGATCGCCGCCCGCACGATCTCCTTCGTCATGGGGACCTTTCCGCGGATGAAGGCCTCATCCGGGATCCCGGGGGTCAGATCTCCCGCTGTCCGCGCAGGCCGGACGAGCATCACCGAAAGGGGCGCGAACTGCTCCTTCGCAAACGCCTGCGCAGTGCCCTTCAGGATCCGTTCGTCTTCATAGGTCAGCCGCTCTCCCACGGTCACCTCAAGCTCTCCCAGTCCCGCTTCCGTCAGCTGGCCGCAGAGTTCTGTGGGCGTAAGTTCTCCGCCGGTAAGGAAAAACACGGAACTTCCGCGCATCACTTCCGTCACCGCGTCGCAGTCCGTTCCGTGAGCGGAGATCAGCCGCCAGTCCTGCCAGGGCTCCCGCAGTCTAGATGCAAATACCTGGATGCTGGAGATCCCGGGCAGCACCTCTGCTTCGATCCCCTCCTGCTCAAGCAAAGGCAGGAGAGACCGCGTTCCGGAATAGAACCCGGAGTCTCCGCTGAAGGCAACGCAGATCTTCGGCTCAGTCGATGCGCCGCCGGCCGGCTCAGCCGGGGCGCCGCCATCCGCAGCGGTCGCTCCCACCTCATTCCGGATCATTTCGCAGATATCCTTCGCGTAGATCGCCGGCTGGCGCCGGCCCTTGACCTCCGGCCCGAAGCCCTCCACAAGGCGCTTCGCCCCGATGATAAGATCGGCCTGCATCAGCGCCTGCCTGACCTCTATGGTCATATTGTCCGGGCTTCCGCAGCCCGTTCCAACCAGTATTACACTCATTCAATCGTCCTTTCCCGTCTCTTCCTCCAGCCGCTTCAGGCAGACCTCCAGCACCTCCTCAAAAGGCAGGCCCTGCTCCTCCGGCCGGGCGATGACGATGGCCGGGATGCCGCACTGCCGGCAGGCCAGGATCTTTTCGCTGAACCCTCCTGCCGCGCCGCTCTCCTTGGTGATCATCACATCGATGGCAAAATCCCGGATCAGCGCTTCGTTCAGCGCCTGGCTGAAGGGTCCCTGGATCGCCAGGATGTTCCTTCTTGGGATGCCGCACTCCTGGCAGGCTTCGATGCTCCCAACCAGCGGGAGCACTCTGGGATAAAGATGCTCCGGATCGATATGCTCCGCATACACCGGCAGGTCCTTTGCCCCGGTGGTGAGCATGATCCTTCCCTCCGGCCCGGCCGCCTGAAGGGCGGCCGCAGC
This sequence comes from uncultured Eubacteriales bacterium, assembly GCA_902766185.1. Classification (GTDB taxonomy): domain Bacteria; phylum Bacillota; class Clostridia; order Peptostreptococcales; family Anaerovoracaceae; genus Lentihominibacter. Next base: position 2,104 of record CACXCQ010000052.1, on the reverse strand, counting down.
TGCTTCCGCGGCGTCTTCAGCATACCGGATCTCTCCGTCCTTCGTCAGTTCTTCCCCGCTCCGGTCGCGGATCAGCCGCAGCAGCTCTTTGCCTTCTTTTTCCGCAGCAAGGCGGATGTTCTCCGTGGCCAGCACCGCATAAGGATGGGTGGCGTCCACCACCAGATCGGCCTCCCGGATCATCTGCCGCATCTGCTCCTCGTCCTTCAGCCCCTCTTCCACGGTGATCCCGGAGCACTCTCCCTGCTCCTCCGCGCCGTATTCCGAAGCCACGCTGACGGTCACCTGCGCTCCTGCCTTTGCCAGAGCTTCCGACAGTTCTCTCCCCTCTGTTGTCCCTGCGAATATCACTGTTCTCATATCCGACACCTTCCGCTACCGGGCGAATTCGCTCCTCTGCTGATATCCTCTCGGAGTCACCATGCGCCCGCCGATGTTCCGGGTCGTCTCTGATCCGATGAACACCGTGGTGAACATATCGATGGGCTCTCCCGGCAGTTCCTTCAGGGTGACCACGCGGTATTCCTGGCCCTCCCGGCCGATGTTTCTCACCCATCCGCAGACGGTATCCGGGCTCTTGCGCTCCATCAGGATGCGGCAGGCCTTCTCCAGATAGTCGCTGCGCTTCTTCGATTTCGGGTTGTACAGGCAGACCGCGAAGTCTCCCTCCGCCGCGCACCGCAGGCGCTTTTCGATCAGCTCCCACGGGGTCAGCAGATCAGAAAGAGAGATGAGGCAGAAGTCGTGTCCGATGGGCGCGCCCAGTACGGCCGCTCCCGACATGGCTGCCGTCACCCCGCTGACCACCTCCACGTCCACGTCGCCATACTGCTCCGCCAGCTCAAAAAGCAGGCCTGCCATGCCGTAGACTCCGGCGTCGCCGCTGCAGATCATGGCCACGCTGCGCCCTGCCTTTGCGGTCTCGATGGCCCACCGGCACCGCTGGATCTCCTGCTTCATGGGCGTGGTGAAGATCTCCTTATCCGGGAAAAGATCCCGCACCAGGTCCGCGTACACCGTGTAGCCGGCGATCACGTCCACCTTCTCCAGCGTCTGTATCGCTTCCTCTGTGAAAAATGCCCTGTCTCCGGGGCCGATGCCAACAGCATAGACTGTGTTCATCTTCGTGTGTCTCCTTTCATTCCTGCAGCCAGTTCCAGTCCGGCGCGTAGGGCTTCGTCGCCATGGCCATGGTCACCCCGCCCACCGCGATCTTCTTCTGGATGAGTTCACCCCCTGAGGCCAGCACCGCTGCCCGCTCGCAGACGTTGTCCACACCTGTGATGGAGGAAACGAAGGCGGAGGGCGTGAATGTCCCCGGCGTTCCCTGGAGTTCCTGGCTGGTGTAGGTCAGCAGTTCCCATCCGTGCTCCTCGCAAAACCTGATCAGTCCGGGTTCGTCCTTCTTGAGGTCGATGGTGGCCACTGCGCAGATGGCCGCGGGATGGACGCAGGTGGCCTCCAGCACATCGAACAGCCTCTCTTCGATGGCTTCCGCGCTGGTTCCTCTGCGGCATCCTACCCCCAGAACGCAGATCTGCGGCACCAGGTGAAGGGGATGTCTTCCCACCACTTCGGTGTCCAGGCTGACGTCGATGTCATTGGTGTCGAACCCGGGATCCCCTTCCATTTCTTCTGCCTGATCATAGGCGTAGGGCTCCGCATCGATGGAAATGAGGTCGATGCCATCGGGGACCTTCCCTGCGATGGGCCATCTGCTGTAGACGCTGATCCGTCCGCCGGCGAGAAGCGTCCCGGAGATGTGCATGATCTTTTCTCTCTCCAGCAAAACGCAGTTCTGCCGCTTCGACCATTCGTCCACAGCGAACACTCCGTTCACATCGGTGGCCGTGGTGATCACGCAGTCGCTTCCGGTGATGGCGCAGATCTCCCGCGCCAGGTCGTTGGCGCCTCCCAGATGTCCCGAAAGGATGGGAATCACGTGAAGCGCACGCTCATCCATGACCACCACCGCAGGATCCGTTGTCTTGTCCTCCAGGTGAGGCGCGATGGCCCGCACGGCGATGCCGGCAGCCCCCACATAGATCAGGGCGTCGGCCTGCTGAAAGTGCTTCGCCGTCCAGCTGTGCACATCGATGGGGCC
>CACXCQ010000051.1 GCA_902766185.1 uncultured Eubacteriales bacterium | reverse complement strand
TAGCTTCCGTCCTCCGCGAAGAAGGGGCGGATCTTTTTCTCGCCGATGATGACGAACAGCGAGTTGGTCCCCCAGTTGGTGAGATGATGATACCCGCTTCTCAGCTTGATGGATCCCAGATTGGACAGCACCACGGAGGTGTAGTAGGGATCGGAAGAGATCAGGGATGCCGGCACCTTGCCACGCACATCGAACTGCCGCATGAGCCAGACGAAGAAACGTACCACGAAGAAGGGCAGCTTGCTGACGATGTCCATGGCTTCCGTGGAGCCGTCTTTCTTGTCGCTTCTGCCGCTGTGTACCTGCTGGCGGATCTTTTCGTGGATGGTGTCGATGGTGTCGTTCTCTTCACCCCGCAGAAAAGCCAGGGCTTCCGCGCTGTGGTCAGAGAACTGCTTCTTGATGACGAAGGATGCCGTCTTCTCATAGCGCTCGTAGATGCGCTTGTTCTGGATGAAGTAGTTCATCTTCGGCCGCAGATACATGATCTTCAGCACGGAAGTTACGATGAGATGAAAAATCGTATATTTGAAGATCACGGGGTCCTCGCCAGCCTTTGCGTCACGCTTGGCTGCCTCAGCCAGTTCCCGGTTCTTCTTCTCAAGAAATGCATTGATGTTTGTCAGATCGATTCGCTCCGAAATATACGCTTCGTTGTCACACCTGCCCGGATAGAGCAGGGGCACGATGATATGCATAGAATCCAGATTCTTAACAAGTCTGGCGTCACGTCGTCCCATAGATTCCTTTCCTCCGTTTGCTTTGGCGAGGTCGCGCCGAACTGATTTGTTCCCATACCCTGCGCCCATTGTACCATACAATCCGCGGTGTTGGGGACGGACATTTCTTTACAATCCACTTAAAGAGGTGGATAAGGGTGTTTTGTCAATGATATATATATGAACGCTATTCTTGACCATATTTGTTGACATAGTGAAGGAATGGCGGTAAAATATCACCGTGATTGGCGGAAAAAGAGCAATTACGTAAACATAATACGAAATAATACAGCGAAATAATACAAAAACTTTTTTACGTCTTCCTCCGCCAAAAGGTGTATAATATCATTGCCTATGTGTATGCGCAGGTAAGTCGCATACGCGCATGCATTTGATGAGAAAAAAAATATGGGGCAGAGAGGTTTATATATGAAGAAGTTGACAGATCCATTGGAGAGTGAACGAGTCGAAACACTTCATACTGCGGCAGCGGCCGTGAAGGCGCAGCCGCGGACAGGAGAGGGAGTCGGACAAAGAGCCGATTCCATCCACCCGGGAGATACGAAAATCCCTGTTTCCCCACAATTGAATAACGGCAACACCGAACAGGGAACGGAAGGACCCTGTTGTTTGCGTGCTGCCGGAAGAAAGCAGTCAGGCAATGCCCCGCGCAAAGGCTGGGCTGGCCGCCGTGCGATGCTTGCAGCGCTGATCGCTGTGCTGCTGGTCATCACGGGAGGCATCACGGCTTTCGCGACGAGCGTTCCCCAAGGCATTGAAGGCATCTCCCAGAGTTCATCCAATACCGCGATCGGAGGAGTCTCGACAAACCTTCTCGGCAAGTACGACTTCCTTTCCCCGGCGTCAGATGCCACCATCGACCTCGACCTTGAAACGCTGGCTGACCGGTCCGTGCTGCAGTCACCGGCGATGAAGCCGGAGATCCTGGATGCTGGTGCCTCGGCTGGCTTTACGGCGGAGAAATATGCAGCCGATGGCGGTTCTTTGGATCCCGACAACGGATACTGGTATGCGGGATATGATTCGTCCGCCAGCGCCAGCAACACAAGGAAGCTGAATATGGACAGGAACTGTTTCTTCCCCGGGGAGCTTTTCCGGTATACGTACAAAAATGCGGCCACGCTTCCCAACGGCGACAAGGCAAACCTTCGTCTCACCTTTTCGGACGCGTATATCGTCTTCCAGTCCACTCCCGGAGGCAATCCGGATTCCAGCGGAGCCAGCTTCTCCGGAAAGATTCCCATCGCCAGCGGAACCAAGCTCCTCGCGTCCAACACGCAGGGAAATTTCCGGATCGGCGTCAGAATAAAGGCCAAATTCCAGGTCGTCGATGAGAACGGCGATCCGATCACCTCTGTCACCATCGACGGAAAGCAGGTGCCCGCCACCTTCTATCTGCCTATGGTGGACATCGATGTCGACAGGACCACTACTGCATACGGTAACCTGTATGATGCACAGCTGAATGGAGTTAACCGCGCGTTCACCGAGCAGATCCGGGTGGAAATGAACGACAGCAGTCTGGTCAAGGACCAGAACGGCAATTACATTTACATCCCGGGACCGGGAAATACAGGTTCCGTGGACAATGGAAATGACAGTTACAAACTTCGCATTGCAAATGATAACGAAGGGCCGCGATTCTATAACGCCAAAGAAACCGGTGACAACAACGCAAACGGCGACGTTGATCCGGGCACCTATCGGACGGGTTTCGTCGCCATGGTGAACAACACCAGGGGCATCGCTATCTCCTGGTGGGGAAGCGGATATGGCTATAACAACACGCTGCAGACCATTGTCGCGGCGAACGGGAACCAGCCGACAGACCACTATGCCCGTACCGTTTGGCATAAGATCACCTCGTCCTCAGGACTAGGCGGAACGATCCAGACGACCGCCTTCGGAAACAAGAACGGAAATCTGAAAGGCTACGGCAGCGTGCTCCAGCCGGGCACATATCTCATTCCGGAACTCAGAGACAAGACGATCTATACCATGACTCCGGACAAGGGGTTTGAGGTCGCCAAGATCGTCATTTCCGATGTCGACGTGGACGGCAACGAGACCGGCAACAAGACGGTCCTTCAGGGAGCGTCCCTGGACGAGCTCAAGGGCAGCGGGACGAAGAACGTGACGGTCGGAACGACCATACCTACGGAAGTAAGGTCTATAGACGATAAAGGCAGAGAACATACCGCTAACCCCGGGTTTTCCTATACATACACCGACAGCACCACCGAAGGACAGCTGACCTACAACAGGGAGACCGGTGTGGTCACCTTCAATTTCCCGGACAACTCCCAGCACCACAAGATCCACGTGGAGTGGAGACAGATCCCGGAAGTGGTGAAGGTCGAGAAAAACTGGGAAGATATGTCTGACGCCTACAACACCCGTCAGGATGTCATCTTCCACATCGATGTCAAATCCGTGTCCAAGTCGGGCGGCATGACCGTCACCAGGACCATGCAGGATGTACTGCCCCCGCAGAAGCTTTCCAAGACAGCCAGCGGCGCTGATCTGCTCAAGGTCTGGGGCGATACGGTCAATTATCAGACGGCGGATGGCTCTACCATCGAGGCCGTGGATCACCTGGCCACCAATGACGAGAGAGGAAACCCGATCCTCTGGAAGTCCGTCTATGCGGAAAGCGGACTGCGGTACGTGGGTACGTCAACCTATACCGCAACGCCGGTCTACATCAACGAAGACGATCCGACGGATATCGTGACGTATCTGCCGAGGGACAATGGTCAGGGCGACCTCCTTTACTTCAAGAGAAACGGAGCCGTATATAAAGGATACGTTTCTTCAGAGCAGGAGGAACTGGGAAGGCCGGAAGTGAGCTACAGATACCATGAGACCGGCTACTTCAGACATTCCAACGGAACGCTCTGTCGTGAAGACGAGCTTCCGACGAAGACCGAGCAGGACGGAAGCGGCAACACCGAGCCCCTTACTGACATGGGAACATCCAGCAGCGTCCGCGTGCTGACGACGGAAGAACACGTCGTCAATATTCTTCCGCGCTACGATGAGGTCGGAGCGGAGATCGAGTACATCATCCGGGAGACTCTGGCAGATAGCGAGAACACGGACATTGAAGCGAACGACCCGACGAAGGGACTGGTCGGATATGTGACGACGATCACGGAGAATTCCCGGACGAATACGCCCATCGAGATCAGACAGGAGTCCCTTGAGGCCGATACCCAGAACTACAACGTCAACAACATACTGGACGTTAAGGACATTACTGTTACCAAGACCTGGAACGATACCCCGAATACGCCGCATACCGAGGAGGAGCTTCTCAAGGCGTTCCGCCTGTATCGCAACAGCAAGGAGATCACCAGTGAAGTTATGTCTGACAATGGCGAGAGCAAGTACTACAACGAGGATCTTGTTCTCACGGATCAGAACAATGTGGTCCAGTACAAGAAGGCAGATGTTTATCAGCGGACGACCAATCTGGTAAACGGACAGGCGGAAACCGGCGAGCTGACCGATTCCCTGCCCGCGTATCGAAGCCAGGACGGCAGCGAGATCTACTATAAGAAGGGAAGCGGCTACGTCAAGGAGGACGGCACGGCAGTTGCCAAACTTCCTTCCGGTGCGCAAAGGCTGGCTTTCGATGAGCTGGGTGAGGACACCTTCGGATATACCTACGAGAAGGTCGACACCACTTATACGGCTGTGACCCCCAATGCGGATGACAGCCCCATAGGCAGAGACTGGTACGAGAAGGACGGGGATGAGTACGTTCCTACAGAGGATGAGGAAGTAGATTCCACCAAAACGTATTACGCGAGAACCGATGACAAGAGTTTTGTCACCGTTAAATTCAAGTACTTCAGCGACGGCTGGAAGAAGATGGCCGATCCGGACAAGGGCACTCTGGTGACCCAGAAGCCGGGCGGACTGATCGACGGAGAGAGATACATCACCGTCACGGACAACAATGACGGCACATGGACCTACACGGTAGAAGGCCTGCCGGCGTTCGTCTATGAGGCGGGCATTGTGGTGCCTGCGGCATACTTCGTCAAGGAAAAGCCCGACAGCCTGGCAGATAACGGCAACAACGTCGGGAAGGGCAAGTACATGGCGGCCCGCTATGAAGGCTCCGGACTGGACAAGGCGAAGCATCACGAATCCGTCACCAACACCGAGGCCATCGTCGTCAACGGCAAGAAGGTCTGGGAGGACGATGATGACGCGCTCGGCGAAAGACAGGACGTCGCCTTCCATCTGGACGCGGTCCTGAAGTTCAAGGACGGTGACACCGTCATCTCCGGAACCATGGAGGACATCCTGCCCCCGCAGAAGATCGATGCCGGGCTGCAGGCCACCTGGGGCGATGTATCCGATTACACTGCCAAGACGCTGAACGGCGAGATCATCTACACGATGGACGAGCTGAAGCAGATCAAGGATGAAAAAGGAAACGACATCACCTGGACCTACGGCATTGGAAACAACGGCGTCCGGTATGCCGGCGTCGTCACCTATGCGGAAGTCGAGGCCTTTGTCGAGTGCGATCCCATCACCGGCGATCCGGTGGACGCCACGAATCTGGTGGAGAAACTGCCTTTGCGCGATCCCTCCGGACAGAAGGATATCACCTGGAAGGATTCCGAAGACGGTGAGCATTACGAAGGAACCTACAATGACGGCGGTACACCGGTAACGGTGAAATACCTGCGCGTCACGGCATACCGCCATCCCTCCAGCAACAAGCTGGTGGATAAGCTCCCGGAGAAGACCAGCGAGGACAGCAAGAACGGAAACGAGACCTACGACATCGAGTTCACCGGTGACGGACAGGCGTGGAAGGGCGGTCTTCCGGATGAACATGACAGCAAACTCTGGACCGGTACGATCAAGAAGACCGGCAGCTTTATCGTGAATAAACTGCCCCGCTATGACTCGGCAGGAAACGAGATCATCTACTCCATCCGCGAGACCCTTGCGGACGGAACCGACGTGGCGGCCAACGATCCCCAGTCCGGCCTGAAGGGCTACACCACTCAGGTGGACGATTGGGATGAGTTCGTGAAAGGCACCAACGCCAACGATGTGGAGACCAGAACCGGTAACGTCTACAACACCCTGTACTCCGCAGGCCTGGTCGGCCTGAAGGTGGACAAGGTGCTCGATGGCCGTGCGTTCAAGGAGAGCGACAGCTTCAAGTTCGTCCTCACGGGCAAGAACAACACCCCCATGCCGGTGGTCACCCCCATCGAGATCGATGATTCCCAGGATGCGGACGAAGTGATCCGCGAGCTGAAGGGAAGCGATGATGGAGTCGCAGGCACTGTCCGGCAGACGGTGGACTTCGGCACGATCGTGTTCAGCAGAGGCGATCTGAAGACAAAGGAAGTCACCTATGACGCGGAACTGACCGATGCGGAGCGCAGCTCCATCCGTTACTGGACAGCCGTCTACACCCCTGCAGGTGAGACGGAGACCGTAACGAAGACATTTGACATGAAGAAGGCCGCCGATAAGGACTTCTTCGAGAACACGCTGACCGAGGAGGAGAGAAACGCTGCCACCGGCAACCTGATCTCCAACACCTTCACCTACCAGATCACCGAGAACCCGCAGGATTCCGACGCGGGCGACAGCCGGGCGATCAAGAACGACAAGCGCGTCCAGACCATCACCGTGAACGTTCTCTTCGAGCAGAACGGACGGAAGATCCTGGTGAGCGCGAAGGACGAAAACGGCGAATTCATCACCGGTCAGGACGCTACGGTGAAGACCATCACCGACAAGAGCACACCGAAGGTCTACCTGGAGAAGGTGTTCTATGAGAACGAATACAAGGCAAGGGGAACTTATGCTCCCGAAGCCACCAAGGTCCTGAACGGCCGCAGCCTGAAGAAGGGTGAATTCAGCTTCAACCTGAAGGCAGTGGATACGCCGGAACTGGATGCAAACAACAGCGCGATAACCTACCAGTACGACAATAACGGCGAGACGGAGGAAGCGGAGCTCATCGACGTCAAAGCCGCGGATACCCCTATGCCGGAAGGCACGGAGAAGGGCGAGACCGCGACCACCGTTAACGATCTGGAGGAGATCGGCTTCTTCAGCGACCTCTTCGGAAGAGAGACCGGAACCAACCGCCTGGCGGGACCGGTGGACTTCAGCGACATCACGTACAAGACCAGTGACCTGAAGAAATCCGTCACCCTGGGCAACCCGACGAAGGAACAGTCCGAGGCTGGCATGCACAAGGCCTCCGCGGATGAGCAAAAGCTGGTCAGCCAGTGGCAGTGGACGGTTGAGAAGGGCGGCGAGGAGACCACCTTCAGCTACGGCTCCATTCCGGATGACGCGACTGCCACAGTCACCGTGGACGGCGAAGAGAACACCGTGACCTTCGCTGACGCCACCGACGCCCAGAGAAAGGCAGCCAGGGGCGATACCCTGGATTCCGCCTGGAAGCTGGACGGCGTGACCTATATCGGCGCGACTGAGGAAAACAGCGGCCTGATCGGCACCGCTCCGGCGGGCGCGCAGGTGACCGAACCAGCCTTTGGAACATACTACCTGACAGACAGAGCCTTCACCTACGAGCTGTGGGAGAACATCCCGGGCGTGGCCACGGCCACCATCAACGGGCAGGAATACACCTACGACGATGCGAAGGCAGCAGGAATCGCCAGAGCCGACATGGAGTCCGCCAGATGGACGCTGAACGGCTACACTTATGATGCCACGGTCTACACCGTGCGCGTAAGAGTGACGGACAACACCGACGGCACAGTGACCGCCAAAGCCTACAAGGTCACCGGCCCCGGACAGTCTGTCACCGAGGAGGAGATCAAGAACGGAGACGATCTGCTCTTCACCAACGAATACGAACCCCAGGACAATGTCCAGATCAAGGCCACGAAGGAATGGGATGATTTCGAGAACGGCTACGACAGCAGAGACGATGTGACATTCCACCTGGATGCTACCTATGACAGAAACGGCAGAGAGGTCACCATCTCCGACGTGCGGCCGGCCCAGACTATCGCTAAGGATGCTGCCGGCGATGATCTCACGGTCATCTGGGGAGAGGGCCTCTACCGCAAGGCGGATGAAAACGGCGATTACTACGGCGAGGGAAGCGTGACTTCCGCGACTCTGCCCGAAACTCCGGAAGGCTGTTCACTGAAGGTGGACGAAGCCGATGACGGAACCTATTACATCTTCCAGAAGAAGGAGGAAGTAACGGACCCCGAATCCGGACAGACCACCGAAGAAGTTATAGATGTAGAAAAGTGGTTCTATGATGCCCTCTTTGAGAGCACAGAGAAGGGTGAGGCCATCACCTACTCCGTAAGAGAGGACGCGGTGCCGGGCTACACCACCGTCATCGAGGAAGGCGAATGGGACGATACCGAAACGCCGAAATCGAAGACCTTCACCATTACCAACACCTACCTCAGCGGCAATATCGCCATCCAGGCCACCAAGTACCTGGAAGGCCGCGGATTCAACGAAAACGATAAGTTCTCCTTCGTCCTCAGCGGTGAGGACGGAGCGCCCATGCCCGTGAAGGCATCGGAGGATCCCGATAAGGTGACGGATCCCGGCGATGTGGAACAGAGCATGACCGACGGATCCGGATTCAACGCCGGAGAGGTCCGCGGCGAGGTTTCCTTCGGAACGATCGCCTACAGCCAGAGAGATCTGGAGGAGACAGAGGTCACCTACGGAGAGCTGGATCAGTCCGGCAGCATGGGAGAACTGAACTCCGTGCGCTTCTGGTCCGTGCCTGAGGGAGAGACCTATGACATGACGAAGGACGACGAGAAGGCAGCCTTCGAAGCTCTGTCTGATGATGTTCGCAACGAGGCCACGGGCAGCGTATTTAAGAACAGCTTCACCTACTACGTTGCGGAGAAGGCCACCAGCGGCAAGGATGGCGAGGATGACGCGGATATGTCCTTCGTCGCCAACGACACCGACAGAGATAAGGTAGTCGTGAATGTTCTCTTCGACCAGGTGAACAACAGGATCCTGGCAAGCTCGAAGCACTTCGAGGGCGACAGCAGCATCACCGGCGTGGACATCACCGCTGCCGGAGACGATCTCCTGGCGCCGCAGGCCTATACCCAGAGCCTGTTCTTTACCAATGTATATACGGCGGAAGGCGCTTACGAGCCTGAGGTCGCGAAGACCCTGGCCGGCCGTCCGCTGGAGGCGGGCGAGTTCGAGTTCACCCTCGAGCCAGTGGATACGACCACAGAGCCCATGACGGTCAGCGGAAGCACCGACAAGGTGATTGGCCTTGAGACCGCTGCCGAGGATACCCCGGTACCGGCAAAACCAGATGCGGTCAACGATCTGGGCATTTCCGATACGTCCGTGAAGGGCGCCAACGGAATGAAGGGTGAGGCATCCTTCGGAGATATCACCTACACCAGCGAGGATCTGGCGAGACAGGTCATCTTCAATGCCGATCCCACAGAGGCACAGGCAAAGGCAGGTCTGCGCAAAGCCACCGAGGCCGAGCAGAAGCAGGCCCTGAGCTGGGAGTGGACCGAATCCGGCAAGACCTATGTCTTTGGCGCCATCCCCGATGACGCTGCTCTGGCCAGCCAGATCGCGGTAGACGG
>CACXCQ010000050.1 GCA_902766185.1 uncultured Eubacteriales bacterium | reverse complement strand
GCTTCGGTCGTTTCGGCTGCATCCGCGAGTTCCGTCAGATCGGTCAGCTCTGTGGCATCGATTCCTCCCGCTGCATCTGCAAACTCCGCAAGATCCGTCAATTCCGCAGCATCGGTCGGCTCGACCGCATCCGTCGGTTCTGCCAATGCTACCGGCTCCGCAAGAACCACACCTTCCGCTGCCGCCGGCTGAACAGGCGCCGGTGCGGCAGCCGGCGTTCCGGCTCCTCCCTTGCGTTTCTTTCCACCGAAAATCTTGCCGATGAGACCAGCAATTCCATTTCGCTTTGGCTTTTCTCCGGCGATCTCGCCTTCCACGAAGATAACCCGAGGCGGTTCTTCCTGACCTTCTTCGTCTCCGGTCTTTCCCATCATCGTCTGATGCCAATCCAGATAATCACAGATGATGCCCATGATCCTCTGCAGATTTCTGTCCACCGTATTGATCATGCCCAGATCCAGCTGGCTGTCCTCAATGATGTAGATCCTCCCCGGCGCACTCTCCGCGGATGCAGGAGCCAGCGTGTAGGTCAGCGGTTTATTCCCGTAATCCTCACCCAGGAACGAGCAGTCCGTGACGGCCGAGATAAAGGGCTGGTTGTCAGCGAATATGGTGCGGAACACCTCGTTCAGCAGCAGCGTGATCGTGTACCGGATCTCATCCGTGAGCGCTTCCTTCTGCGGCAGATCGATAACGAGGATCTCTTTGTTTTTATACTCCTTCTTCGGCAGCCGGCTGTTTTCACCTTCGAAGGCAACCTTCCTGGCTGTCTTGAAATTGTTGTATCCGGTCATCCTGAAGTAGCCGATGGTATTCACCGAAAGATCGGCGAACTGCCGGCTTACCCGGAATCCATCCACGTCTCTCGTCGAACCGATCATGGAGGAGGGGATCATTCCCTCGATACAGTACTCACGGATCTGGCGATAAGACGGTCTGCCGGTAATGTGGTCAGCCGCTCTTCTTACCAGAACCTGACCATCCGCAGTCAGATACTGCATCTCATAGTACTTCCCGGCAAAGGAGAAAAACTGTCCCGGCAGATACTTGCTGTAGATATGGTCGTACAGCTCTGACCCGAGGTAATTCTTCTCGCCCCGCTCGTCCTCCGCGATATAGGCAGCGGACTTGAGGGAACGGATGCAGGATTCGAGGAAATCCCTGTCCGTAATAGAATAGACTCTCTCCTCTTTCCCTTTGAAGAAATTGTAGTCCACATTTTCCACCAGGATCTGCGATGAGAAGGTATGGAATGAACTCTGCAGTTCCCTTTCACTGACCTGCTCCACCGCCTCCCGATAGTTCTTGCTGAGCGTTGAGATCTCACTGACTGAGGCGAAGCATTTGAAGATCTCGTACCACAGCTGCTTCTTCAGATCGAAGATACCGATTCCCAGAAGCGACAGCTCATTGCGTATCACTTCCTCACTGATGGGATAGGTGCTCATCATAAGCAGCAGCCGCAGGGTCACGTTCCTGTCGCTTCGGATGTAGTCCGCCACGATGTTGGGGATAGCCTTGGCATCCGTTCGGAAGATGCCCGCGTTGTCCGCCATATAATCCTTCAGCAGATAATCGGCGGAAATGATGTTGATGAGACTCTGCTTGCTCGCCCGCGTGGAAAACTCCCTGAACATCTCGAACATATTGAAGCATTCGTCTTCCACCGTAATATAATTGTACTCGTTTATCTCCGCACTCCACAGATTGGCTGAAGTATCGAAGTGCTCATTCATGTAGTCCTGATTCGTCGGCAGTTCGGCATAGTTCATCAGGTCATGGTAATACTGCTTGGCGATCCACCGAATATCCGTCACCGGGAACGTCTCCCCGCCGTACCACCTTGCCGTGTCGACCCCGTTCTTAAGCGCAACGAAGGACAACTCCGTACCAACGCCAAGGTATCTCGAAATGTTAGGGATCATCCGGTGGTGCAGATATTCATCGTCCGCTTCCCAGCACATGAAGGAGCTGGTTCCACCGTGCTTTCTCGTGGCGGAGACCTCCGTGATGTTCGTCATCAGGATGTGGGACATCGCGTCCACCAATCCGTCGCAGTTTTTATCGCAAAGGCAGTACGTGACCGTCTTTTCCTCATCGCTGTGGATCTTCTTGACCAGCAGATTCAATCCGATCTGCGCAGTGGAGATCATCTTGGACGGCTCCAGAAGGATGACAAAATCCACCTCGCTGAGGAACTGATGGTTCGCCTCATGGATCTCGATGTCGTACACATCGGATCTGGTCATGATGCCGATATCAACATCCTTCGCCTTCTGGTCCAGCATATCGATCTTCCACAGATACGGAAGATTGGTCACGGCGCCGATGCCGTCCTCCAGCCATTCTTTCGTGTCTTCCTCTGCGGCGTGCCGCCCCAGCACCACCAGCACCTTCTTATGGGCGAGGAGGCGCCGGTTCATGGGATAGAAGACATATGGAATCAGGTCCCGGTAGAAGGGGTTGTTGAACAGGATGCTCTTTCCGTCCAGCAGATCCCGCATGGAGTACAGATAATTCGTGTCCAGCATTCCGCCCTTCTCGATGGTTCTGATGTATTTCGCCAGATTGTTTACCACCGGATCCTCATCCATCTCAAACTGATGGATCACATCTTCCATGGTGGTGTCCTCAGCCACTGTATAGGTAGCCTCCACATCATCCGCAAGCAGTTTGTCCCCGAAGAGCCGCTTCAGCTGGGCTCTCAGGATGGAGTAATTTGCTTTCTTAACAGCTTCTTCATCCTCTCCCAGGACGTCGTGCTTGTACTCCGGCAGGCTCAATCCGCCCAGATAGAAGTAGAGTTCACTGACCAGGATCAGGCTGAAGATCGGATAGAACAATGTCTGAATGAAATTCATTCTGAACATGTACGTGCTGGCGATCAGCAGGATCGCAGTGAATATCACCGTAAACCAGAACAGCGCCTTCAATAGTTCTCTGGCCTGAAGCATCTTCTCCTTCAGAAACCATCCGCCCTGGTCCAGAGAGTACTCGTAGCAGAGGCTCTTGACCGACTCCATGGCAAGAGGATCCTTCGAGAATATTCTAAGGATCCCTTTGATCAGGATCAGCTTCAGGATCAGATAGAATGCCAGGATCAGGAGGTTCAGGTAGATGAACGACGTGTACTGATTGTTGGCAAGTGCAGTATCCTGAATGAATCCGCCGCCATTACTGAGCATATTCTGTACCTGCAAAGGCAGGAAGGAGAGGTTCGCGAGTCCGGAGAGGATCCTCCCGACCAGCCCCACAAGACCCATCGCTGTGTTCAGCAGTGATTTCACGAACGGCATTACCGCAAGACAGAAGACCGCGGCAAAAATCGGCATGACAAACTGGTTTGCCCGGTCTTTCTTCGGCATGTTGATGCCGCTGATCCCCAGGAAACCAAGCACCATCGAAATGAACATCACGATGAGCAATATGATCGTTGAATTGAAACTAGTCATATAACTCCTCCCTTCGTAATGTCACTTCCTTCAAATAATCGATGGGGACTTCAATCGTATAACCCGGCTGCATGAATTCGATCGTTTTGGGATCCGATGCGTACGGGATCTCAAATTCGTATTCCTCCGGTTTCGTGAAGTCATATTCGTAAGCTTCTCCCTGGCCCACCCGCTTGGCATGCGCCTCGATCAGGTTTTCATCGATATACTTGAAGAACTGCTGATAGATACCGGCAATGCTCTCATCTATGGACCGGGTGTGCATATTCAGTGTTTTGCGCTTTCGCATGGAATCGCTGTCAATGGCGTTCAGCACGGAGAACTCGCGCATCACATTGCATGCGTGACTCAGATAATCGGAGATCTTGCTCAGATCCTGATCGATCTCCAGCAATATCGCATCCATGGTGAGATTGAACTCCCTGAACTTGCCCACCAGCTGGGAGCGAAAGCCCACCAGCATCAGGAAGGCGATCAGGAGACAGATGCCCACGCCCACCAGGAATGCCGCGATGGAGAATGTCTGATGCATCGCAGGCGCCCCTGCAGAGAACGCGCCGATGATCCACGGAAGGAATCCCATGGCAAAGGCAAACGTACCGATCAGGCTGACCGCCACGCTCTGCCGGCGCGTCATCCTCTTTCGGATGGCCCGTTTCACCTTCTGGTCCGCTTCATCCAGTTGCTTGTGAAATCTGCTGTTTTCGGTAATGTGGCTGAACGAGGATTTCACCATATTCTCCTCCTCCTCCAGCAGCTTAAACCGGATATCCTCTCTCTGCGTATCGTTCAGACGCAGCACGCGGTTATCGTCAATGGAGTTCAGACGCCTGAAATCACCGAGCGATGCGTTCTTCACCGCCCGCTGCGGTTCCCTCAGATACTTGCTGAACTGCTTGCGGATCTCTTTGATCTGACCGTTCCAGTACTCCTTCTCATCTCCGGGGCAATCCGTAGCCAGCCCGATCTCGTCGTGCTTCGACATCAGCGCTCTCTGGCTGAACTCGGAACTGATCTTCACGGGCACGATCACCTCGGATTCGAATAGCCGCGCCGCTGTAGCGTTGTCGATAGTCTGTCTCTTCTGCGCGTCCAGCTTTTGCGTATACAGATCGATCCGGTTCTTCGTCTCCTGCAGTTTGAAAATGTACCTGTGGCACATCTCTGAGATCTTTTTCGTATCCAGCACTGCCTCTGCGCAGTAGACACGCTCCGGTTTCAGAGTATCGGTGGGGTGCTCCCCTCCCGCGTAGGTGAGCAGGAAGACCAGGTAGTTGAAATAGGCGTCCGCATCTCTTTTGCGGTTCATGTAGATGGTATCGTACAATATGTACCGCAGCTTCCGATGATACATATTATCTTCGTAGAAGCGGGAATACTCGAATTCCACGTGGTTGTTCTCCGCGGAGATGCTGTTGTCGATCTTCTGGAACCGCTCGGAAACGAGAACGACCTCATCCGGCACGCTGAAGATCTGAGGCTCGTCCGAAAAGAATTCGTGCATCACCTCATGGCATCGGGCGTGATACCTGTCGATCTCGTTCAGGATAGTCTTCTCCCCCTCGTAGGTCTCAGGAAGTTCCCACTGGATGCTGTCTGTGTCCGGCCTGCTTTTGTCCGCCGCCCCGAGAAGCCATGTGGTCAGCTTCGTCAGGGGATTTTCCACGGCCTTCTCAAATGCCGCTTCCTTGCGCTCCCTGAAATCCGCGATCCTGCCGCGGAACTGCTCGATCTGTTCCTCCGTCTGCAGATCGAGATCGAAGGGAACACTGCCCGCTACATCAAAGGGATTTTTGCGTGAGATCCTCTCAAACCCTCCGATGGATTCGTCGTAAGCGATGACTGCCCGCCAGTTCTTGTGCTTCGCCACTATTTTCCTGAGCTTCTCGACGGCTTCGTTCAGCGAATCCCCTTCCGGGTTCCACTGGCAGAACTCCCAGTCAGGGTGCTCAAGCAGCGGCTTCAGGAAAGCATTATAAGTGACCTGGCAGTCTTCTATGATTTTATTGCTGCATATCAATACTGTGAACATATTCTCACCGTCCTGCCTTTGATCTCAGCAGCCCTTTTAGCTCAATCTCAGATCATCCGGGATGGACACATGCAGGTCTTCGAATTTCTCGATGATCTTTTTGAAGATCGCCTGCATGACGTCATTGGACATCATCTCCACACCCTTTCCGAAGAACTGCGGACACTTCTCGTAGTTCTCCTTCATGAGGTCGAAGTGCTTCAGGGTCAGCAGCGCCAGCAAAGGCTTGATGTCCTTCTTACGGCAGGAGCATGACACTTCGCGGTTGATTCCCTCGATGATCGCGTCCACCATGCTCTCGATCTCATCGATGTCCTTTTTCTGGGCCGGCAGAGAATTGTAGTAGAGAAGCGGGATCTCGAACAGTGAAACTCTCGACTCCTCAAGCTCGGTGCGCTCTGCCGGATCTTCTTTGGTGAGGTCGATGAAATCGCCCCGCTTCAGTTCCTTGACCTTTTTCGCGAAGCTCGTGCTTTCGTATGCCTTGCTTCCGTCAATATCCTTCTGGCGCAGCTCATTGATGGTGTTATGGATGGAGGTCACCGCCGCCCGGTCGAAATACAGGGCATCCAGAACCTCGTAGAACTCATCGCAGGTAGTACCATTGGAAACGATGAAGGACTTGAACCCGTTTCTTCCATCCTTGTATCTGTACTCGTAGTCATTCGGCGCGTACTTGGAGGGCACGTATCTTGTAATGATGTTGAACAGCAGTCCGTAGAACAGCGCCTGATGGATATGCTTCGTCAGATCCTCCTGGAAGAACAGGTCGATCTCCGGCATGACGGACACGGAGTTCCACCGTTTATCGATGTGGGGAGTGATGACCGCGTTCAGCTTGCTGTCCGGTCCGATCTTCTCCATGTAGTCCTGATACGCCAGGAAATAATCCCCGGCACCCTCTCTGTGCGTCTCGAATGGTGCAATGGGCTCCGTCGGCAGCTCATAGTGGAGCTTGCTGAGCTGGGTCGGCATGATGTTGTAGATGGAACTGAAGAAATGCAGCTCATACTTGGAGATCGATGCCGAACGATCCTTTTCGACGAGATAATCCGACACTCTGATTCCATTGCCGTCCCGGATCCCCTCGCCGAAGGCGATGGCGTTCACATCCCGGCTCTCCTCAAAGTCTTTTTTACTGATTCCGGGGCTGGACAGATTGCGGCAGCTCTCGATCTTTTTCTTGACATACTGCCTGATCTGCTGCACATCGTTCGCCCGCTTCATGATCCGGTCCTTCGCCTCTTCGCTCTGGGCCTTGGACTTGTCGATCGCGATCTTGATGTCATACTCCAGACGGATTCCCTGCAGGATATCTCTGTCGATGAACTCATCGCAGTTGGTCTCCACCATCTTCTTGTAATGCTCCACGATGATCTCGTCGAAGATGTCATGGCGGGTCTCCTGCAGCAACGGATTGTAGGTGGTCCGTTCTTCGATGGCGGCATTCTCCTTGACTGCGTCATAGATGCTCGCGTACAGTTCCTTGTCGCTGTTGTTGTTCCCCATGGGGGTTCCCTGCTGCTCGACCAGCATGTTCAGGTATTCACTGCGGGAGAACAGATTCATGACACAGTCACCGTTCTCGAAGCGCAGTGCATCGTTGATGGCCTTTTTCGCCTTTTCGATGCTGACCACCTTGTTTTCGAAAGTATCAAAGAAACGCTCATAAGAACGGATCAGGCGGTTCACATACTTCTGGGCTTCTACACAGACGATCTTTCTAGCAACTCTGTTGTAGAAGGAGATGACCACGTTGTAATAGTCATCCATCATGCTGTTGCAGGAATCCTTCTTGTCTCCGGTGATCTTTTCCAGAGCCTCAGCCACACGGTTCTCGTTGTCAATGGCCTCGCACATCGCCCGCAGGGATGTCTCCTTCCCCAGGTTCATCCGCACCTGGAATCTCTTCACGTCCGCCTTGTCTTCGTCCGGCGTGATCCCTCTGGTGACCTCCGCGATCTGTGCTTCGTAGACGCCCTTGTCATAGGTTGTCTTTTCTGCCTCGTCCTTCAGTGCTCTGGAGAGCTTATACAGGAGATATCTAGCGGCGTTGGGGTGCATGACCTTCGTGGTGGAGGACAGGAACGCTTCCAGTGTATACGGATCCTTCTTGTCTCTCTTGATGGATACATCGTTCCCCAGCACTCCCCGGACGAACTTCTTCACGAGCGTCTCCAGCTCCGGATTGTCATTGATCTCCGAGAGATTCTGGATCATGTTATACCGCTTGGTGTATCCCTCGTCCTCCGCCGGCATGCGGGCTGCTCTGCGCAGATCGCTCATATCGCTGGCTTCCTCATCGGCATTGCCGGCGCTTTCCTGCATTTTTTCAATGTGGTTGGTGACCGCTTCAGTCACGACCGTATCGATAAAGTGGTTCGCCACCTTCTGCATCTTCTTGGCAAAAGTGGCGCCTCCGATGCTGTCGTCCTCGATCTCGATCGCCTTTGCCTCCAGGAATTTCTCCCGGATCATATTGGTGAAATCATCACCGCTTTCTCCTACGTTTTCGATGGCGTCGATATATACCTCCGAAAGGACCGGCTCATCCGATGCCGTCGCCTGAGGATTCCTCTCATACTTCTTCACCGCTTCATTGAATTCCGCATCGTATCTGAGCCAGGAATTCTTGATGATCTTTGCTCTCGCATCCTCGGAAATGTTGCCCGGCACCGCACCCAGGATCGCTCTCTGCGTCCAGTTCAGCGCGATGTAGTCCCGGATCTCCTCATAAGGATACCGGAGAACGGAAGCACCTGCTCCTCCGAAACGGCAGCGGCCCAGTT
>CACXCQ010000049.1 GCA_902766185.1 uncultured Eubacteriales bacterium | reverse complement strand
GCGGGCCGGACTATCCCAGCAGCTGCCGGTAGATCTCGGCGTCCAGGTCCTTCCAGACGTTGAAGATCACTTTGATGGAGCTGCGGGTCTCTTCGCGGTATTCCCGCACGGTCTGCACGGCGATCTGCGCGGCGCGCTCATTCGGGAAGTGGAATTCTCCGGTGGAGATGCAGCAGAAGGCGATGCTCCCTACCCCGTTCTCCTCGCCCAAAGTCAGGCAGGACCGGTAGCAGGAGGCGAGCAGTTCTTCGTCTTCGCGCGTAAGCGGCCCGGTGATGATCGGGCCCACCGTATGAAGGACGTACTTGCAGGGCAGGTTGAATCCCGGCGTGATCTTCGCCCGGCCGGTGGGCTCTTCGTAGCCCTGCTTTTTCATGAGGTCGGCGCAGGCGTTTCTGAGCTGGATCCCCGCGTAGGTGTGGATGCAGTTATCGATGCAGCCGTGGCAGGGCACGTAGCAGCCTGTCATGCCTGAGTTGGCGGCGTTGACGATGGCATCGCAGCGCAGGGTGGTGATGTCCCCATGCCAGAGGTAGATTCCCTCCTCGACCGGCTCCAGATCACCGAGGTCTGTGATGCCCTTTTCCTCCGTCGCCTGGCGCAGATACTCGTCCTGCACCTGCAGGAAATCCTCGCTGATCTTCCCGGGCATCCGCACATTGAACAGACTGCGCAGCATCCGCTTCTGCTCGCCGGCATCCTCCGGCGCTTCGATCCCTGCGTACCTGGGTTGCTCCTTCAGGAGCCTGCTGATCAGGAACTGTCTTTTTTCTGCTTGCTTCATAACACCCTTCCCGTCTCTGCTTCTGCAAAAGCAGGCCTGCCTTTGCTTAACGATCCATCGCGGCCAGGATCTCGCCGATATCCCCGTCGATGCAGATGGATCTGTCCTCGATCTCCTCCGGGCAGAAGGCCTGCCCGAAGTTCAGGCACGCGTAGACTGCCTTTTCGTTTGCCATGGTCATCTGCCAGAACGGGTACTTGATGATCACGGGGGTGTTGCCGCCGACCCCGAGCTCCAGGAAGAGCACGTGCTGATCGGCGTGCTCCCGCAGGAAGTCCGCGTACGCGGCTGAGGCTCTGTGCCAGCCCTCATCCTCCACGAAGGTGTCGTCGGATCGAAGATTCATCGTCATGTCGGATCCGTCCTCCGGGCATTTTGGGATCAGCTCCGTCGGGATCTCCATGGTCAGCTGCCCGTCCTGAGGCGCTTCGAAAAAGCCTTCCGCGTTTCTGACGTAGCCCTGGGCCTGCATGGCCTCCATCACCCAGTCCTCGTTGTCGAAGGTTTTTCTGATCGACGGGTTCACGCTCTGGAACAGCCCGTAGTCCCCCTGGGTATAGAAGAGCCGGCTCTTGTCGAAGCCTGCCTTCTGGAAGCAGTGGTCCACATTGGTGGTGATCACGAAATAATCCCTGTCTTTGACCATCTCAAAGAGCGTCCGGTAGACGGGCTTCGGCGCGTCCATGTACCGGTTGATGTAGATGTACCTCGCCCAGTAGGCCCAGAACTCCTCCCTTCTCGGGAAGGGATAGAACCCGCCGGCATACATGTCCTGAAAACCGTACTTTTCCGCGAAGTCCGAGAAGTATTTCTCGAAGCGCTCCCCGCTGTAGGTGAAGCCCGCGGAAGTGGAAAGGCCGGCGCCGGCGCCGATCACGATGGCACTGGCCTTCTCTATCTCGTCTTTTAGTCTTCTGATCCGGGCAGCTTTATCGCCCTGTCCGTAACTCAGTCTCACGTGATGCGTTCTCCTCTGCGTTATTTCACCTTTTTACTGGTTTTGATTGGTCCGTATGCGCCGTTGAGAATGTTCCCCTTGGGGGATTTGTAGTAGGCTCTCGCCCTCACCTGATACTGCTTGCCCTTCTTGAGCTTCTTCAGCACCAGCTTCGTGCTCTTGGCGGAGAACTTCTTCGTCTTCCACTTCTTGGTCCCCTTGACCTTGTATCTGAGCTCATATCCGGTGATGCCGACCGACTTAAAGTTGTCGACCCTGACGGTGAGCTTCTTCTTTCCTGCCTTTGCGGATTTGACCATCACGATCCCCGGATGGATCTTCACCGGCACCGTTGTCGTCAGCCCGCCTATCGTTACGAACAGGTCGGTATCGGCGCACTTGGACGCCTTCAGCAGCGCACTGTCATTCGAAGGATCCGTCTCGAGGGACATACCCTGTGGCAGGGGATCCAGCTTCCATTCCGTTGGAGCCGAAGGATCGGGGAGCTGCCCTTCATCTCCGGTGAGCTGAATGTCCAGATCAAACTCTGCGAGTTGTCCCGGAGAGATGTACTCCTGCACCGTGCTGACCGGATAGTAGGCACTGAGAATATCAATATCCAGATTCGGCAGCTTCGTGGAATAGCCGCGGATCGGCAGGTTGTCCACCGCAAGATCCTTATAATCCTCGGGGTTGACCTTCTTCGCCAGCTCCTTTTCCATGCCCTTGCAGTCATACCACTTGCCGTTCTGTTTGATGAAGCTCTCATTCTTATTGATGATGCCCACCAGCCAGTAGGACTCCTTGTCCTCCTTCGCGGGTTCCGTGCCGAGGCCGATGGGGATGTTGATCGCATACCCGTTCTCCGGTGTGATCAGGGTCTCTACGATGGAGTACTTCTGTCCTTTTCTCAGGGGTACCGGAGTCTCAAGATCGATCTTGTGGTAGCCGCCGAACTCGTAGCTTTCCGTCTCTCCGCTTGCCACGAGCTGCCCCTTATCCGGAGAAGCGAACTCCCTGGGGAGGACGTACACTTCGTACTTCACTCTTGTACCCGGATAGGAGGTCTGGCAGGAGATCTGCTCCAGCTGCTGGTTTGACTCAGCGGTAAACACGTTGGCCTCTTTGAGTTCCTTATTCGAGGTCGTCCCGTATACGTCATTGACCGGCATATAGTCGTGCTGATCCAGCATATAGACGCTGCCCACGTTGCTCTTGTCAAAGCTGAGGGCCTCCGGATTGTCGATGGTGGGATCGTAATACGACAGCCAGAAGTATCCGGTGTGCACGCCTTCCTCGTTCAGGTATCCCCAGTCGCCTCTGCCTTTGTTGGGGAAAGTCTCTTCTCCGGAGCCCCAGCTGTTCTTCACCAGCCATGCGCCGGGATGGGGCGGAGACATGCTGACCTTCTCGCCGACATCATTGACGTAGGTCCCCTGATTGAAATTCTCCACCGGATAGTTGTCGTCCCAGCCCACGATGGTCACCGCATGGTTGGCGTTCGCGATGGCGTAGGTGTAATGGGCGTAGTTCTCACTGAGGAAGTTCGGTTCTCCGTTCCGTTCCGTTCCCGTTCTGGTCGAGCAGTAGTAGCCGATCTGCACACCGCGCTTGTTCATCAGCTGCTGCTTGATGGCCTTCGTCCCTGCCTCATTGTACGTGTAGACTTCATTGAATTTAGTCTTTTCATCGTCCCTTGTCGTCGGAGGCGGCAGCATATAGGATTCCTTGAGCACATAGGACTGCATGAACCGCTGCGATTCATCCAGGCCCCAGTCATCCTGCGCACTGTAGCAGTAATCCTGATACTGGCCGTCCAGCCTGACCTTGGTGGTCAGTCTGTCTCTGCCGGCGTATACGAACGCGGGGTCCCTGTTCTCCAGGTTCGGGCCGATGCCCGAAGAGAACAGGCTGGTAGCCATGAAGGGAAGTCCGCCGAAATCCATCCGCTCGGCTGCAGTCGCGCCGTGGGTGTGGGCGCCCTCTCCGTTCTGCGGGTTGGCCGGATCGTCCAGCGCCTTGGCTGAGAAAAAGGTCAGATGCTTCTCCGCAAGATCGAAGGTATCCGCATCATAGCCGTCTTCTTCAGCCAGTCCCGAGCCCAGAAGGCTGCTCTCCGCGGCGGCGATGGCCGCGAAGCCCCAGCAGGTTTGATATGCTACCTCCCAGGTAGACAGTTAAAAAAACAAAACTGTTTATCTGGGAGGTTTTTCTATGCGAAGATGTACATCTGAAGAG
>CACXCQ010000048.1 GCA_902766185.1 uncultured Eubacteriales bacterium | reverse complement strand
GGGAAACAAGATCTTTCATAAGGCCGTCGCGGAGGCCACCATCCAGGTCGACCGCCGCACCCAGAAGATCCTCATCGACAAGGACAAATTCGATGTGAGCCTGGTGGAGCCCCTGAAGATAAAGGCGGACAGCGAATCCGGCGGCGAGCTGACGTATAAGAGCAGCAACCCGGATATCCTGACCGTGTCGAAATCCGGCAAGATCAAGCCGGTGGCTCTGGGAGAGGCGAACGTGATCATCATGCAGAAGGGAACGGAGGAATTCCGTCCGGCGAAGAAGACGGTGGCGGTCACCGTGCGCATGCCCAACAATCAGGAGCGCCGTCAGGCCGCTGTGGACTGGGCCATCAGCATCGCTCAGGATGACAGTTTCGCCTACGGCACCGGATCCGGCGCCCACCGCTACGGCTGCTACTTCTGCGGGACCAACTACGGACCCAACATGAAGAAGAAGCCCAGCGCCAAATACACGAAGACCTACTGCTGCAACCCCTTCGTTCATGCGGCATACGCCCACGGCGCCATGGATGAGACCATGCTGAAGGTCTGCCAGAAGGGAAGCGGAGTCGGCCTGAGCGCCCGTTCCTTCACCAAGTACGGCTGCTGGACGAAGCTCGGCAAGCCGGGCTATGACCAGCTGGAGCCCGGAGATGTGTTCATCCGGGAAGGCCGCCACGCATCCATGTACTGCGGTGACGATTACGTGGTGGAAGCGGAGCACGAAGGCTGGGGAGCGGACACCATCGTCTATCACAAGGTGGGTCCATCCAAGTACAACCGGTGCACCTACGTCATGCGGTACACCGGAGAATAGGCCGGAGCGCGGCTCTTCGGAGCAGCAGAGCAGAAACAGACAATCGAAAAGACCGGGCAGAAGCCCGGCCTTTTTTGTTGCGTTTTTCGGGTCCCTCAGACTTTGCAGACGATCATCCGCAGCTTGCCGTTCTTGTCCGGCGGGATCACGTCCATCCATTCGAAGCTGATGTCGAAGGGTTCCTTGAATTTGGCGTTCAGGTCCCGGCGCAGACGCTCTTCGATCTCTTCCCGGGTCCCCGGCATATCCTTGTTCTGCACGATCTGGATGTGGATCTTATGCCAGTCCTCCTGGATGAAGCGGATCTGCAGCACATCCTCGCTGTGGGCGATGATGGGAGCGATCTCAAAGAAGGTGGTCCGTCTTCCGTCCTCATACTTGAAGTAGTCGTTCATCCGGCCCTGGACCTCAGTGATGAACTTCACGCCGTTTCTCGTCTCCGCTTTCGCCTTGTCTCCCACGGCGTAGTTGATCAGGGGGAGGTCCGTCTTGTACAGGGGTGTCACCACCAGGCTGCCTTCGTTGGCGGGATTGCCCTCTTCGTCGTAGAGGTTCACCACGAAGGAGTCGTGGTGGATCACGTACTCCTGGCTGTCAAAGAGCTTCACCATCTGGGCTCCGGCTTCGGCGGTGCCGAAGGAATTGACGATCCCCGGTCCCAGAATGGACGTGAACAGCTCGTAAGCCGCCTGATCGGTCATCTCACCGGTGGGACTGTAGAACTTCGGCTGGTGGATCTCGCAGTGGTGATCCTTGCAGTACAGGCACAGCCGCATCAGCTCCGTCTTGTTCATGTACAGGTAATCCGGTTTGTACTCGTTGACCTGCCGGACCATCTCCTCCTCAGGAGCGTACTGATCCAGGAAGCCTCTGCGCAGAATGCCGATTCGCTGCATGATGGTGTCACGGCCGGCGGAAACGCTGTGGGCGCTCTTGCGGCTCATGGTCTTTCCGAAGAAGGGGTTGTATCCGGCCACCATCATGACCCGGAACCAGTTGGCCATCATATAAGCTTTCTCCTTGGGAGACAGCAGGATCATCAGGGGTTCTCCCGAAGATCCGCTGGTGGTGTCGTGGTACCAGTTGTCGTATTTCGGATCCTTCGCTTCCTCGCGCATCCAGACCCGCAGCTCCTCCTTGTAGAGCAGGGGGAGCTTGGACAGATCGTCGGCGCAGCGGATGTCCTCCGGCTTCACACCGGCGGCATCGAAACGCTCCCGGTAGAAGGGGATCTTGTAGGCTTTCTTCATCAGCCTCCGGATCCGGCGGTTCTGTATCCGGATGACCCCGGAAAAATCCTCCGGGATCTTTCTTTTCATCTTCAGCAGATCGAAGAAGATGAAGAGGTTGTTCATTTTTTTCTGATAAGCTTCAAACATAGATGATATCCTCGGTTTACTGTTCGGTGGTGGTGTAGCGCAGAACGGTGCTGCAGCGGTCGTATTTTCTGGGGCCTACCTTATGATAGACGATGGTGTCCGCGTCCCAGCCTTCGTGCTCCGCCTCCACAACATAATCGTTTCCGCAGTATATGGAAGCGTGGGCGTTGGTCCGCAGGAACACGTCCCCGGGCTGCAGCTGGTCATAACCGGGCTTGCCCAGGTTTTCCCAGCATCCGTACCGGGTGAAGGTCTTGACGCTGAGCCCCGCGCCGCTGCCTTTCTTGCAGGCTGCCAGCATTTCCGCGTTCTTTGCGCCGTGGGCATAGGCGGCGTGGACGAAGGGGTTGCAGCAGTAGGTCTTGGTGTAGGTATACTTCTTCCCCGACTTCCATTCCTTGCCCTTCTTATTCACATAATGGGGTTCTCCCTCTTTTTCTTTCTTGAACTTCTTCGGGCCGGTGTTGGTCTTGCAGAAATAGCAGCCGTACCGGTGAGCCCGGTCTCCCACGCCGTAGGCGAAAGAATCGTCCTGGGCGATGGCGATGGCCCAGTCCACCGCAGCCTTGCGGCACTCCTTGTCGGTGGGGGTGCGCACGGTGACGGTGACTGTCTTCGACGCCGGGTTATAGTGTTCGTTCCCGCTCTGGGATACGGTTATGGTCGCCGTTCCCACAGCCACCGGCGTGAGCAGGCCTTCGGCCGAGACTTTCACGGTCTTCTTGTCGCTGCTCGCGTACTGCAAAGGCAGGCCGGTGTCCACCGTGGC
>CACXCQ010000047.1 GCA_902766185.1 uncultured Eubacteriales bacterium | reverse complement strand
GCGGCGCGCACCTTGACCTCGTAGGCTTCGCCCCGGGTCAGGTTCTTCAGCTGGAACGACCTCTCGCCGCCCGTCGCCACAGTCTTCCAGCTTCCGGAGCCGGCCTTGCGGTATGCGATCTGATAGTCGCTCGCGGCCCGGACGCCTTCTCTTCCCATGCTTCGGCAGCGGACCTCCGCCGTTCTGAACCCGATTGAGCATATTCTCTTACTGACATCCGCAGAGATCTGCACGCCCTGGACCTGCGTGATATCGTATTTGTTCGGTACGAAATCCGGTGACGTGATCTCCTTATCGAACCACTTCGCGCGGTTCTGCATCCAGGTCATCATTTCGTCGTAATTCTCTTCGACGGTCGGCTTCGGCAGGTAGGATCCGATGCAGTCGTTGATGTCCCAGATCATATAGTTCATGGCAACGGAAGGCGCCAGTTCCGCCTTCATCACTTTCGCCGGCTTCAGGTACGCTCCGGAGGATTCGCCCAGCAGGATCCCTTCGACGGCCGGCTTCATCTCGGACAGATAGACTTCCTGCAGTTTTTGCCGGAAAGCGGGGATCGCCAGCAGTTCTCCACCGAATCTCGGCGCGAACCAGACATCGTAGATCTTGTCCTCGTTTCGGTTGCGCATGGAGGCGTCAAAATCCCAGACCGGCCCGGCGTACAGGTGATCGTCGCCCTTCGGTTTGTTGAAGTAGGTCGATGAAGTCCACGCATCGTTGTTGCAGAACCACTCGTTGATGAGGAAGAATCTGGCGAAGGAATCGAGATCGATGTATTCCGCCAGCCTCTCTCCTTCCCCGAAATTGTCGTATTCACCCTCGACGTAATCGTACATGGATCGATATATTCCGGCGATGTAGTCCAGCATGTTTTCCGGGAGGAATTCCGGGGATTTGCTGACCACGATCCCGTGCTTCTGGATGCTGAACCAGCTTTTCTCGTCGCTGTAGAAAACGCTGTCCAGCTCCAGCAGATATCCGCCGGTGATGTCCTGCGGCGCCTTGATCCCCTTCTCGAATTTCATGTCGATTCCGGCTTTGTTCACGATCGTTTCCTCAAGCGCGCCAAAGTCCAGTCCTGGATTTGCGTTCTCGACTTCTTTCTCCAGATCATCGACCTCGACCCGCCCCTCTCCGATCTCGACTTTTTCGCAGAGATAATAGGAGCCGCGGTACTGCCCGTCGTAATAGACGTCCACCGGTCTTCCCTCCGGGCTGTTCTCGAGGCCGATCTCCTTCGCCAGGTTGTAGGCCAGGTAATTCCGCATCAGCGTCGGGTCATAGGGGTTGGCCAGAAGGAGCCACTTCTTCGCCTTCTGCCTGCCGCCGGCCGGGTCGAGCAGATCCGCCTTCTTGTTCAGCTTCATCTGGTAGGATTTCTTGTCCGTGTAGTCCCAGGTCGAGTTGCCCCTCCCCTTGAGAGCATCCACCTTACCCTGATAGATCAGCCTGAAGTTCTTATCGTACATGTACACCTGACCGGGGGCGTTGTTGTCCTTGCTCTGGTGCACGTATTCCATCCCCTTCTCCGGATCGGAGCTGAAGAAGTGGACCGAGCCGATGTTGGCGCTCTGCATCGTTTTGTAATCGGCGCCCTCCCCGAAGGCCCGCTCGATGTTCTCCTCCTTCACCCCGGAAGGCAAAAAGAAATACTGCGCGCCATCGACGTTCGCCGACTTCAGCAGCACGCCCGCATCCGAGCCGGAGCTCTTCAGCGTCATCTGCAGGCCGTCCCCCTCCTGCGCAAAGGCAGGAATCGCGGTCAGCAAAAGCACCGCCAGGATCATGGCGGTGATCGCGATAATGTGCGTGTGCGATCTTCTGATCATAGGTGCTCCCTCCCATATCCTCTTCTATTATTGATTATAATCGCCACTGGACTTTACCGCAATGAAATGCGTCTGCGAAAAGTGAAAAGTGCCTGCCTTTGTGTTACAATGCTCTGTATGACGAAGAAATTCACCCGATCATCATTTTATATTCTGCTTCCCCTTCTCGCCGGCACCTGCTGGGGCCTGGCGGGTATTTTCGTGCGGGAACTTACAAAAGCTGGTCTGGACAATACCACGATCGTCTTTACCAGAACCGCTGCGGGCACCATCCTGACCCTGATCTGGATCCTGGGCGCGGATTTTCTCAGAAGGAGAAGAGAGCCCGTGACAGCCCCCTCTCTTGACGGGCATCGAACCCTGCTCTACATGCGACTGGCTGATATGCCTGTGGTTCTGGGATGCGCCACAGCCGGCTCTCTCTTTCTCATGCCCTGCTACAACATCGCAGTGAATGAGCTTTCTTTAGCGCTGGCCTCCATCCTGCTGGCCACAGCACCTGTTTTCGTTCTCCTGATCGGAGCTTTTGCCTTTCATGAGAAGATCACAAGAAAAAAGACGCTCTGCATGCTTCTGGTCCTGATCGGATGCATCATGCTGAGCGGTCTCTTTGACGGCGGTCTTTCCGCTGGGGTCTCCGGCGGTGCGGCTGCAGGCGGCGGAGGCTTCCCCCATAGTCTGTTCGGTTTTCTGATGGGGATGCTCTCGGCTGTCTTCAACGCAGCCTTCATGCTCCTGTCCAAGGTCATCGCAAACAAAGGCTATAACTCGTTCACCGTCACCTTCTGGTCTTACCTGTTCGCAACGATCGTGCTTGCCTTCTTCACCGACTGGTCCGGGCTTATCTCCTACGTGAGCGCAGCCCCCGCAGGTCATCTGACCTTCCTCTTTATCCAGTCGGTCTGCACCTCCCTGATCCCCTCGATCACCTACATCGTTGCCATGCGTCATGTGGAGGCAGGCAGGGTGGCCATTCTGGAATCCGGCTCTGAACCCTCCGCAGCCTTTCTCGCGGGACTGATCCTCTATGCAGAGGTTCCCACGCTTGCAGGCCTTCTGGGTATGATCCTCACCGTCATCGCCATCATGGTCCTGACCGCAGACCAATCCTCTTAGTTGATGGCCCCCGCAATGGGAGAAGACCGTCAACTCGAGGGGGTTATCCGTGGAAACCGGTCTTAACACGGCTCTGATCTCGGCCCATACCGGCCAGCGTGTTGACAATCCGTTGCTTTTGCGTTAGCATAGCAATAGCAATTTCAAGAAGAAATATGGGTTCAGAAGAACCGACTGTCCGTTAATGCTTAACAGTTGAATTATTTCAGTATTAAAACCACGAAGGTTTTGTGTGTCGAGAACGACACAGAACTGAAGTGGTTATTTTATTTTCAGGAGGTAATCGTATGGCGTGCTTTTTAGTACCAACAGCAGAAGCAATTGTAACAACGGTAATCGCAAAATCAGTAAAGGCTGAGGAAAAGAAGGATTACACACAGGTAAGTGCCGAAACAGGAACAGAAGAAGTTCATGAGGCACCGAAGAAAATGTCTTTCGCAAAGAAACTGAGGTGGCTCTCCAACATGCTTTGGGGCGGCGCCGTTCTCCTTTGCTTTGAACATCTGTGGCACGGCGAGGTCGTTCCGTTCCCGCCATTCCTGACGGCGGCGTCCGATCCGGCAGAGACGGCGACAATGCTCCATGAGATGTCCACCGTGGGCGTCTGTATGGCTCTGCTGATCACCGCGGTATGGGTCGGAATGGTCATTGTAACGAACATTATCGAGAAGAGAGCTGACGACAAAGCGCCGGCATCACAGGAGGTGTAAGTATGACATTACTCATCACTATTTTTGCAGCGGTTATCGCAACACTGGTCTGGTACACGAAACCGAATCTTCGGGACCTGAAGATCGGCGTTCTGTGCTGGATGTTCTGGGGAGCATCCCTCATGTGGATGATCGATGCGGTCTTTGAGTTCTCGGAACTGGGCGCTGATTATTTCGCCCCTGCCGGAGCGGACATGATCAATGACGGATTCCTCGGTTTTGCCGTGGTAGCGCTGGCGCTGATCATCTGGACCCTCATCGTGCTCATCAAGGATCCGAGAGGAACCGTGAAGCAGGCATTATCGAAGCAGTAAGCCTGCTTTTGAAAGGAAGCGCAAAAAAGCATCCCCAGAGGGGGCTTATTCTGAGCTTCCTGTTGTGCTACTCTCTAAATGGGTGATTGATCAATGAACATTCTGGTAATCGATGCTCAGGGCGGCGGCATTGGCAGAACGCTGGTCTCTGAAATAAAAAGGAATTTCCCTGACTGCGTGATCACCGCGGTCGGAACAAACAGCATTGCTACATCCGCAATGCTCAAGGCCGGGGCAAATTACGGCGCCACCGGTGAAAACTCAGTGGTCGTCTCCTGCCGAAGCGCCGATATTATTATCGGTCCCATCGGAATTATCATGGCGGATTCCATGATCGGTGAGATAACCTCGGTCATGGCGAACAGCGTCGCCCGTTCAAAGGCAACGAAGATTCTGATTCCTTTCAATAACTGCAATAGTTTTATCGCAGGAGTCAGCAGCCAAAGCACCGGAGAAATGATCGCTTCCGCTATCGAAAAGCTCCGGTCCCTTATGGCAGAGGAGTAAGCACCGGTACACGAGAGACTCGCACATGAAGACAGAATATGAAAAAAGGGGCTGCAGCAGCCCCTTTTCGTTTGTCGTTCACCCGTCGCTTATCTCCTACGTGAGCGCGGCCCCTGCAGGTCATCTGGGCATGATCCTCACCGTCATCGCCATCATGGTCCTGACCGCAGATCACAGTGGCTTAAGGCCTTTCTTCTCCGATGAATATCCCTTATTGATCACGAGCTGTCCGTTATCAACGGGCGACATGACGACCTCGTCCTCTATCATGGTGAAGCTTGTCCGCAAACGCAGGACATCCTGCAGCCAGACGGCAAGCCAGGAGAGCATTCTCGCGAAACGCTTGATCTGGCTCTTCTTCGGAGGAGGTGTCCCACCGATATCCGTGACGCCGCCCGTGTAGCGTTCGGAGCCTGCGGGTGCGATTTTTGTCTGATAGATGATGAAGCCCTCCGG
>CACXCQ010000046.1 GCA_902766185.1 uncultured Eubacteriales bacterium | reverse complement strand
TCCTTCGTTTCGCCGGAGGAGATCCACAGCCTGAACCGGGAATACCGGGGCGTGGACCGGGTAACGGACGTGCTGTCCTTCCCCATGGTGGAGGACCTGAACGAGCTTCCGGCAGCGGAGGACGGAGCATTACCCGAGGAAGTGCCGGAGGATATGGCGCCGGTCCCTCTGGGGGACGTGGTGATCTGTCTGGAACGGGCACAGGAACAGGCGCGGGAGTACGGCCACAGCGATGAACGGGAGATCGTCTACCTGTTCGTCCACAGCGTGCTGCACCTTTTGGGATACGATCACATGGAGGCTGATGAGAAGGCCGAGATGCGTGCCCGGGAGGAGGAGATCATGCAAAAGCTGGGCCTTTTCAGGGAGGAATAAAGATGAACGACAGAGAATTATATAAGATCGCGGAGGAAGCGCGCGAAAACGCCTATGCTCCCTTTTCCGGTTTCCGGGTGGGGGCGGCCCTGCTCACTGCGGAGGGCAAGGTGTACACCGGCGTCAACGTGGAGAATTCCTCCTACGGCGCGACCATCTGCGCCGAGCGGACAGCCTTTGTGAAAGCTATCTCTGAAGGAGAGCGGGAGTTTGCGGCGATCGCGATCTCCGCGGGGGACGTGCCATCGCTTCCCTGCGGGATATGCCGCCAGTTCATGTATGAATTCGCGCCGCAGATCAGGATCATCACGGGACCAGCCGCAGAGGACGGAAGCCTGCAGGCGAGGAGCCTGAGCCAGCTTTTGCCGGAAGGCTTCGCGCTGGAGCCGAGATAGACACAGCAGTACAGAAGAAAGGAAGAAGGACGGAAATGAGATCAGGTTTTGTAGGGATCGTTGGACGGCCGAACGTGGGCAAATCCACGCTGCTGAACGCGATCCTCGGGGAAAAGATCGCCATCACTACGGACAAGCCCCAGACCACCCGGAACACGATCCGGGGAATATACACGCGGATGGACGAGGGCCTTCAGATGGTGTTCATCGATACCCCCGGGATCCATAAGCCCAGAAACAAGCTGGGAGAGTACATGACGGACGCGGCGCTGGGGACCTTTCAGGAGGTGGACGCCATCATCTTCATCGTGGACAGCCCGCTGGAGAAGGGGCCCGGGGACCGGTACATCCTGGATCTGCTGAAGGATGTCGCCACCCCGAAGTTCCTGGTGATCAACAAGATCGACGAGATGATGCCGGATGAGTTCGAAGCGATCTACCGGACCTACGAGGAGATGGGGATTTTCCGGCAGGTGCTGGGGATCTCCGCCCTGAAGGGGACACACGTGGAGCAGCTCATCAGCAGCGTTGCGGAGTGCATGGAGGAAGGCCCGATGTTCTTCCCGGAGGACATGATCACGGAGGATCCGGTGCGGTTCATCGCCAGCGAGATCATCCGGGAGAAGATCCTGATGTACATGGAGGACGAGATCCCGCACGGAGTCGCCGTGGAGATCGAGGAATTCCAGGAGGAAGAAAATCTGACCAGGATCGGCGCGGTGATCTACTGTGAACGAAAATCGCACAAGGGAATGATCATCGGCAAGGGCGGCCGGAAGCTCAAGGGCATCGGCAAGAGCGCCAGGGAGGAGCTGGAGGCCCTGCTGGGCACGAAGGTGTTCCTGCAGACCTGGGTGAAGGTAAGAGAAAACTGGAGAGACAGCAATATCGCGCTGTCCAACTTCGGCTACGGAGAGAACCAGCGGTGAGGGAGTCATGCTGACGGATACGGAAGGCATCGTTCTTCGGCAGATCAAAACTTCATACAACCGGCGCATGATCCTGCTGTTTTCCCGAAAATACGGCAAGATCAGTGCGGGGACAAGCATCGGCGAAAAGGGGCGCAGCAAGAGCGCCCTGGCTCTGCGGCCATTCACCTACGGGCGGTATGAGCTGTTCAAAGGCAGGGACAGCTACAACATCAATTCGGCGGAGGTGCTGCGCAGCTTCTACGGCATCGGTGAAGATGTGGACAAGTACATGCAGGGCGCCTACGTTCTGGAGTTCACGGAGAAGGCGCTGGCGGAGGAGATGCCGGCCCCCCGACTGTTCGACCTGCTGATCGAGTTCTTCCAGGTGCTGGAGCACAGGGAGAAGGGGATCGGGACACTGGTGCTGGCTTATCAGACGAAGATGCTGAACGTCCTGGGACTGCTCCCCCGGCTGGATACCTGCGTCTGCTGCGGCAAGGCAAAACCAGCCTTTGCGTTCAGCGTTGAGGAGGGCGGGATCGTCTGCCGGGACTGCGCGTCTGAACGTGAAAATCCATCGGACAGTACGTTGATTTCCTGCGATAGATTTGATATAGTTAGAGTGATGAATTATTTCCTTGTTAACCCGCTGAAAAAGCTGGACAATATCGCTCTGAATGAGGAGACAGGACGGGTCATGCAAAGGCTGGTCAGAAGCTATGCCGCATATCATCTGGACATCTCCGATATCAAAAGCGAAAAACTCGTATAAATAGTTATTTTTTATAAGGGAGGAGACTTAAATGGAAATTACTCTGGAAAAAATCGAACTGGTCAAGGACAGAACAGGCGTCACTTATGCAGAAGCGAAACAGGCGCTGGAAGAGAATGACGGCAGCGTTGTGGATGCGATCATCGACATCGAAGAAACAGTGAACGCCGGCAAGAAGGAGCGCAGCTTCGGTGAGCGCGGACAGGATCTGTTCGCGAAGCTGAAGGCGCTGGTCAAGAAGGGCAATGTTGCCAGGATCCAGGTCAGAAAAGAAGATGACACCATCCTGAACGTGCCGCTCAACGCGGGTATTCTGGGCATCGCCATCGCACCGCTGGCTTCAGTCGTCGCGGTAGTGGCTGCCTTTGGATTCAAGTGCGACATCGAAGTGGTAAAGACCGACGGAACCATCATCGACGTCAGCGACGCGGTGAGCGATACCGTCAGCAACGTGGCCGAGAAGGGCAGCGAAGCAGCGGAAAAGGTCAAGGGAAAGGCCGCCGAGGTCGTCGAAAAGGGCAAAGGCTTAGCCGATGAATACGGCGACAAGGTCAAGGAGAGCGACTTCTATGACAAGGCAGTCGACAAGGCCGGAGAGCTGAAGGACAAGGCGGAAGGTTTCGCGGATAAGGCGAAGGACAGAGCGGAAGACTTTGCTGACGACCTGAAGGATAAGGCCGAGGATCTGGCGGACAAGGCGAAGGATAAGGCAGAGGGCTTCATCAAGAAGGCAGAGGACGCTGCTGAGGAAGCTGAAGAAGCCGTCGAGGAAGCCGAGGAAGCTGTTGAAGAGGCTGCCGAGGAAGCCGTTGAAGAAGTGGCAGAAGAAGCAGAAGAGGTGAAGGAGGCAGTTGAGGACGAGGAATAATCCCGTCCTGATGACAGGTATATGACGACAGAGATCACAATGGAAAAAATCACCGCCCTGGCCAAGAACAGAGGGTTCATTTTCCCGGGATCCGAGATCTACGGGGGACTGGCCAACACTTGGGATTACGGCCCGCTTGGGGTGGAACTGAAGAACAATATCAAGGACGCATGGCGAAAGAAGTTCGTCCATGAGTCGAAGTACAACGTGGGCCTGGACGCCGCGATCCTGATGAACCCTGAAACATGGGTGGCCTCCGGTCACGTGGGCGGATTCGCGGATCCCCTGATCGACTGCAAGGCATGCAAGTCCAGATTCCGCGCCGATCAGCTGATCGAGGGATATCTGAAGGAGCAGGGCATCGAAGAAGTGGTGGACGGCTGGTCCAACGAGAAGATGGAGAACTTCATCGCGGAAAAGCAGATCCCCTGTCCGGACTGCGGCAAGTCGGATTTCACCGGCATCCGCCAGTTCAACCTGATGTTCAAGACATTCCAGGGCGTGACGGAAGACTCCAAGGCGGAGATCTATCTGCGGCCGGAGACGGCTCAGGGCATCTTCGTGAACTTCAAGAGCGTTCAGCGGACTGCGCGCAAGAAGATCCCCTTTGGTATCGCTCAGGTAGGCAAGTCCTTCCGTAACGAGATCACCCCGGGCAACTTCATCTTCCGGACCAGAGAGTTCGAGCAGATGGAGCTGGAATTTTTCTGCAAACCCGGAACGGAGCTGGAATGGTTCGCCTACTGGAAGGATTACTGCGCGAACTTCCTGAAGTCCCTCGGGATCAAGGAAGAGCACATCAAGCTGAGGGATCACGATCCTGAAGAGCTGTCCCACTACAGCAACGCCACCACGGATATCGAGTATCTGTTCCCCTTCGGATGGGGAGAGCTGTGGGGCGTCGCCTCCAGGACGGACTTCGACCTGATGGCCCACCAGAATCACTCCGGTCAGGACATGAGCTATCTGGATCCGGAGACCAACGAGAAGTACGTTCCCTACTGCATCGAACCCTCGGTGGGTGTGGAGCGTATGCTGCTGGCCTTCCTGGTGGACGCCTACGACGAAGAGGTGCTTACGGACAGCAAGGGCAAGGAGGACATCCGCAAGGTGCTCCGCCTGCATCCGGCACTGGCGCCCTTCAAGGCGGCGGTGCTGCCCCTCAGCAAGAAGCTGGGTCCTGTGGCACAGCCCATCTACGAGGAACTGGCGAAGCATTTCGTGGTGGATTACGATGAAGCGGGATCCATCGGCAAGCGCTACCGCAGAGAGGATGAGATCGGAACACCGTTCTCCATCTGCGTGGACTTCGATACCCAGGAGGATGGCTGCGTGACCATCCGTGACCGGGATACCATGGATCAGGTCCGTGTTCCCGTCGCTGAGGTCCGGGCCTACATCGAGGAGCGGCTGCAGTTCTAGCGCGGCGGGGCCTGCCGGATCATTTATGACCGGCAGCCGAAGAATCACATGATCACAGGGCGGTCCGTCAAACCGGGCGGGCAGCCTGAGATATATTTAACTTAAAGATTAAGGAGCGAAAAAATGAAGAAATTTGTTTATGCATTCAACGAAGGTTCAAAAGACATGCGGGACCTTCTTGGTGGTAAAGGTGCGAACCTGGCCGAGATGACCAATATCGGACTGCCGGTTCCCTTCGGCTTCACCGTTACGACGGAAGCCTGCACCAGATACTACGAAGAAGGTCAGACCATCGGACAGGATATCGTGGACGATATCTTCCTGAAGCTGGCCGATCTGGAGAGCGTCTCCGGAAAGAAGTTCGGCGAAGCTTCCAACCCGCTGCTGGTCTCCGTACGTTCCGGCGCCAAGATCTCTATGCCCGGTATGATGGACACCATTCTGAACCTGGGACTGAATGACGAAACGGTTGAGGGTCTTTCCGCGCTGACGGGGAACCCCCGCTTCGCTTATGACAGCTACAGAAGATTCATCCAGATGTTCGGCGACGTCGTCATGGGCATTTCCAAGTCCAAGTTTGACGAGATCTTCGACGGACAGAAAGAAAAGAAGGGCGTCACCTTCGACGTGGAGCTGGAGACGGAGGATCTGAAGGAGATCATCGCAGCTTACAAGGTCATGTACGAAGGCGAGATCGGTAAGCCCTTCCCGCAGGAGCCGAAGGATCAGCTGATGGAGGCTGTTGCCGCCGTATTCCGTTCCTGGAACACCGAGCGTGCGATCCTGTACAGACAGCTGAACGACATTCCGGATTACATCGGAACCGCGGTCAACGTTCAGTCCATGGTCTTCGGAAACATGGGCGACACCTCCGGTACCGGCGTTGCCTTCACCAGAAGCCCGGTCAACGGCGAGAAGGCGATCTTCGGTGAGTTCCTGGTCAATGCCCAGGGCGAGGACGTTGTTGCCGGTATCCGTACACCCCAGCCCATCGCAGAGATGGCTCAGGCTTTCCCCGAAGTCTATGACAGCTTCGTGAAGATCGCCAACACGCTGGAGGAACACTACAAGGATATGCAGGATATGGAGTTTACCGTCGAGAGAGGCAAACTGTACATGCTGCAGACGAGAAACGGCAAGAGAACCGCTCCCTCAGCAGTGAAGATCGCTGTTGACATGGTGGAAGAAGGCCTGATCAGCGAGGA
The DNA here is from genome assembly GCA_902766185.1 of uncultured Eubacteriales bacterium. Classification (GTDB taxonomy): domain Bacteria; phylum Bacillota; class Clostridia; order Peptostreptococcales; family Anaerovoracaceae; genus Lentihominibacter. Next base: position 657 of record CACXCQ010000046.1, on the reverse strand, counting down.
AGACGCGGTCATGAGAATTGAACCGGGTCAGATCGATCAGCTGCTGCACCCCATGTTCGACCCCGATGAGCTGAAGGCTGCGGAAAAACTGACCAAGGGCCTGCCGGCATCCCCGGGCGCGGCCTGCGGCAAGATCTACTTCAGCGCGTCAGACGCGGAAGCGGCTGTGGCAAACGGCGACAAGGTCATCCTGGTCAGACTGGAAACTTCTCCGGAAGACTTGGCCGGCATGGTCGCTGCTGAAGGTATCCTGACCGCCAGAGGCGGCATGACCTCCCACGCGGCTGTCGTCGCCAGAGGCATGGGCAAGTGCTGCGTATCCGGATGCTCCGAGATCAAGGTCGACGAAGCGGGCAAGACCCTGGGCATCGGTGAGTACGTCTTCAAGGAAGGCGATTACATCTCCCTGGACGGCACCGCTGGTGAAGTCCTGAAGGGCGAAGTCAAGACCGTTCCGCCGGAACTGTCCGGAGACTTCGGCAAGATCATGGGATGGGCTGACGAGATCAGATCCCTGAAGGTGAGAACCAACGCCGACAATCCGCGTGACGCGAAGCAGGCGGTCGACTTCGGCGCAGAAGGCATTGGCCTCTGCAGAACCGAGCACATGTTCTTCGAAGAGGAGAGGATCCCGGCCATCCGCCGCATGATCATGGC
>CACXCQ010000045.1 GCA_902766185.1 uncultured Eubacteriales bacterium | reverse complement strand
ATTCTTTTTTCATTTGGTAAGTCTACACCGGCTATACGAGCCATATTTTCCTCCTGTTCCCATCTTCCGTCACGTTACTTGCCTTACCACGCGGCTCCGCGCCGCTTGCTACGCTCGCTTTTCTCCGCACCATCGGTGCTCCGAGCGTGGCACACAAGCCGTAATATAAACGGGATGTAACTATAAGTGTTGATTATGCTGCAAAGGCAGGAAAGTTCCGCCTCTGTAACTCAATTGTCTACTGCTTTGCTCCACGCCGCTCGCTTCGCTCGCTTTATGCCTCCCTCACGATCGGCATGCGTGGCACAATCAGCCCTGCTTCTGCTTGTGCTTCGGGTTCTCGCAGATCACCATGACTTTGCCTTTTCTCTTGATGACCTTGCACTTCTCGCACATGGGCTTCACGGAAGCTCTTACTTTCATTTTTGTTCCTCCATTCTGATCTTCTTTACGCGCGTCCTCTCCATGTGATCCGGCCTCTGGTCAGATCATAGGGAGACAGTTCGACCTTGACTCTGTCCCCGGGGATGATCCGGATGTAGTTGGTACGGATCTTTCCGGACACGTGCGCCAGCACTTTGTGCCCGGTCTCCAGTTCTACGATAAACATCGCATTGGGCTGGGCTTCGATGACTTTTCCTTCGGCTTCGATGACGTCTTTCTTTGCCATTGCTTCACACCTCACTCTTTACTCTGCCAGGGTGAGCAGCTCCGGCTCACCGTCCGTGATGACCACTGTATTTTCATAATGCGCGGAGAGCTTGCCGTCCAGCGTGACCACCGTCCAGTCATTGGACAGCGTCCGGACGTCGTACGCCCCCTCGCAGATCATCGGTTCGATGGCGAAAACCATTCCTTTCGCCAGTCTCGGCCCCCGTCCCGGTTTGCCGAAGTTGGGGATCTGCGGATCCTCGTGCATCTGGCGGCCCACACCGTGGCCCACAAAATCACGGATCACGGAGAATCCCTCGCTCTCCGCCTTCACCTGAACGCCGTGGGAGATATCCGAGAGCCGGAATCCGACTCTGCAGTATTCGATTCCCGCGAAAAAGCTGGCCTTCGTGGCTTCCATCAGCCTGGTAGCGGTCTCGCTGACCTGTCCCACCGGATAGGTCCTGGCCGCGTCGCTGACGTAGCCTCTGTAGGTGGATCCAACATCCACACTGACGATGTCGCCCTCATGGAGGATCCTGTTTTTGTCCGGAATCCCGTGGACGACTTCGTCATTGATGGAAACGCAGGCGCTTGCCGGGAACCCGCCATACCCCAGGAAGGTGGGCGTCATGCCCGCCCCCCGGATGGTCTTCTCCACGAAGGCGTCGATATCCGCCGTGGAGATACCAGGTCTGACGATGTTCTCCAGCTCCTTCAGGATGTATCCTGTCACCTTGCCCGATTCCCTCATCAGGTCAATTTCCTGTTCGGACTTAATTACGATCATAGGTTATTCTCCCAGAATTCCGGCGATGGTGTTGAACACGTTCTCCAGGCCGGTCGTGCCGTCGATGTGGGAGATGTTGCCCGCCTTCTCATAGTAATCGATCAGCGGCTTGGTTTCCTTGTTGTAAACCTCGATCCTGTTGGCTGCAGTCTCCTCGTTGTCGTCTTTTCTCTGGATCAGCTCGCCGCCGCAGACATCGCAGATGCCTTCCTGCTTCGGCGGGATGTTCACCACGTGGAAGGAGGCGCCGCACTTGCTGCAGACTCTCCTGCCGGTGAGTCTGATCATCAGCTCTTCCCTGTTCACGTCGATGTCCAGAACGTGGTCGATCTTCGATCCCTTAGCCGCCAGGAACTTGTCCAGTTCCTCAGCCTGGAACACGGTTCTGGGGAATCCGTCCAGAAGGAATCCATCCTTGCAGTCATCCTTGTTCAGACGATCCGTGGCGATCTCCACCACCAGCTCGTCCGGAACCAGCTGACCCTTGTTCATGTATTCCTGTGCCTTCTTGCCCAGTTCTGTTCCGTTCTTGATGTTCTCTCTGAAGATATCTCCTGTTGAGATATGAGGAATGTTGTATTTCTCAATGATCTTAGCTGCCTGTGTTCCCTTGCCCGCTCCCGGGGGGCCCAGTAAAATTAAATTCATTGTTTACTCCTCTCTGGTCTCTTTACTTCAGGAAACCTGAATAGTTTCTCATTACCATCTGGTTCTCAAGCTGCTGCATGGTATCCAATGCTACACCTACAGCAATCAGCAAACTCGTTCCGCCGAAGTGGAAGTTCAGTCCTCCGAGCTGGCTGACGATGGTGGGCAGAATCGCGACTGCCGCCAGGAAGATGGCACCTACGAAGGTGATCCTGGTCATCACGCGGTTCAGGTATTCCACCGTTGCACGTCCCGGACGGATGCCGGGGATGAATCCGCCGTTGGCCTTCATGTTCTGGGCTACCTCTACCGGATTGAAGGTTACCGATGTGTAGAAGTAGGTGAAGAAGATGATCAGCACGGCGTTAAAGGCCGCATAGACCCATACACCGGGGCTTCCCGTGGGGGAGAGCCACTTCTCGATCCACTGCGCCGCGTCTCCCTGAGCATTCATGAAGTAGGTGATGGTCAGGGGGAACTGCAGGAACGCCATGGCGAAGATGACCGGGATAACGCCCGCCTGGTTGACCTTCAGCGGAATGTGTGTCGCCTGTCCGCCATACATCTTGCGTCCCACAACACGCTTCGCGTACTGCACCGGGATCCTTCTCTGGCCCTGCTGGACCATGATGATTCCAACGATGACCACTACGCAGAAGAGCGCGAAGACGATCAAGGTGATGATGCTCATCGTTCCTTCCTGAAGCTTGCCCCAGATCTCCTGACATGCAGACGGGAGTCTGGCGATGATGCCGGCGAAGATGATCAGGGAGATACCGTTGCCGATGCCTCTTTCGTTGATCATTTCACCAAGCCACATCAGGAAGGCCGTACCTGCCGTCAGTACCATGACGATGACGATGATGGAGAACACATCTGTGCTGATCAGCGCCTGCCGGAACAGACCGATGGTCACGCCGATGGCCTGAACCACTGCCAGTCCAACCGTCAGGTATCTGGTGTAGGTGGCGATCTTCTTCCTGCCTTCCGTTCCTTCCCGGGCCAGCCTTTCCAGAGACGGGACCGCGATGGTCAGGAGCTGCAGGATGATGGATGCTGTGATGTATGGAGTAATTGAAAGCGCAAAGATCGTGAAATTACTGAATGCACCACCGGAGAACAGATTGAACAGAGCGAACAATCCGGTTTCACTGTCAAAGGTCTGTGCCAGCACTTCCCTGTCCATACCCGGTACAGGGATCTGGGCGCCGACCCGGAAAATCAGCAGCATGCAGAGCGTGAAGATGATTTTCTTTCGCAGATCCGGTATGTTCCATGCCTTTGCAACTGTTCTGAGCATTTCCATCAGATCACCTCAGCCTTTCCGCCGGCCGCTTCGATCTTTTCCGCAGCGGTCTTGGTGAACTTGTGAGCCTTAACGGTCAGGCTCTTTTCCAGTTCGCCGCCTCCGAGAATCTTGATGCCGTCTTTTACCTGCTTTGCCATGCCCATCTCCTTCAGGAGTTCGGGCGTAACCTCGGTGCCGGCCTCAAACCGGTTCAGGTCGCTGACATTCAGTGTCGT
>CACXCQ010000044.1 GCA_902766185.1 uncultured Eubacteriales bacterium | reverse complement strand
GGATGCATGTCCGGATGGATCATCTTGACCAGCTTGTAGTAGATCTTCTTGATCTTCAGAAAATCGCTGTCGGAGACGCGCTTGCTGTTTCTGACCGCATTGACATCGCTGATCATCTCAGCCAGTTCCTCCCGATACTGCGCCATCTCCCGAGTGATGTAATTGTCCAGATGGGCCGGATCGATCTTCCTTCCCAAGTTGACCTGACGCTGGCAGTAGGCGATCATCTTTTTCTTCTGGATGCACTCGATCTTCTTCTCAAAAGACTGCGTGATCAGATTCCCGAAGACCCGAATGTACTCCATGTGATAGTGCTCCCCCTCCTTGCGGAGATTGTCGCGACGCAAAAGCACTTCTTCGTACTCAGCGTACGATGTATTCTTCACTTTGACGATATCCATATCTACACCACCCTGAACGCGTAAAGTTTTTTATTTAACATCGGATTCCGCAACCAGAAGAACGCAGATCTCATACCACTGACAGTCCGAACATATCTGTTCGAACCGCCCTGCGTGAAACACCGATTCGATTACCTTATCGGACAGGGAGGACCAGCTTTCACAGTCTCCCGGTGCGAGCCCGCAGGCTTCCATCACGCCCCGGTCATACCGGCTGACCTTGTCGGCGGATTCACATACTCCGTCCAGATCATGCGGACAGGCGCCGCACAGCTCATCGCATCCTTCGACCAGTTCGATCTTCGGATCCTCCTTCAGCATTTCGACGATCTGTGACATGTGCGCCGTGAAGGTCTCGTCGTATCCCTTTCCCACGAAGTTGTGGATGCACAGCAGATGATGCGGTCTCAGTCTGATCGTTTCGCTCATGGATCTATTTCCCATCCCCCTGTTCGACTTGTTTGATGTCGCTGCTGGAAGCTTCCTTCAGCGAATATGTATCAAAGGCAGGCTCGCTGGGGAGCTTGATCTCGATCGTATTGAGCTTCGTCAGACGGATGCGCGCGCTGTCGATCTCAAGGTCAAAAACGTGGCCGCCCTTCGTCCGGTCTTCCGAAATAAAATGGATGTGCCACCCCGGCGCATTGATCCCGTCCATGTAGTCCGGGAAATAGATGCAGATCATGGTTCCGCCGATGTTCTCGAACGCGAAGTCCCTCTGGGTTTTTGACAGAATGTCCTTCAGGTCCACATGATGGGAACGGTAAGGAGCTTCCGACCGGGCGCAGACCTTCCTGAAGGTCCCGTCGATCCGGGCGATATGCATGCTGTTCAGACCGAAGTCCTCCTCGATCTTTAAGGTCAGCTGTTCCTTAAGCCTGGCGATGTCGGGGAGATCAGTGACCTCGAAGCTCTTGCTCCGGCCAGCCTTTGCAACTGCCGCAAAGGGAACGCCCATGTCCGGTTCCGTCTTCCATGCGTTGCCTTCCTCGTCTGCCCGGTAGCACTCCCCGTCGACCACGATCATTTCGCCGTTGACGTCTTCAAATGTGCCCAGCCCGAGATCGCCGTGCTCCAGCAGTTCCCCCACGGTCACCACGGTGCGGGAATACCCCAGAGCCAGCGCCTGCAGGGTCGATACCTGATAGATCTTCATGCGCTCTCTCCTAAATCTCCGGATCTGCCTTATCGATCTCTTCCGCCCAGGATTCCAGATTCTCCATGCTCGCGCCCAAAACCTGGTCAGCCCACGCCTTCAGAGCATCGCTTTCAAGGCTCAGATTGACCTTGGCGTCGATGATGTCCGCCCCTTCGATGTACGGCTGTAGCTTCGCCGCGGTCTTGCCGATGCCGCTGCCGCCGGAGGTGGCGAAGATACCCACCTTCTTTCCGGTCCAGTCGTAAGCTTTGGCGAAGGTGTTGACTACATTCGGGGCGCAGCCGTACCAGATGGGGAATCCGATGAATACGGTAACGTAGTCTTCGAAGGCCTCGATCGTCCCTTCGACCGGCACATCCTTCTTGCCGATCTTCTCCTTGTTGCAGCGCGCCAGCGGATTTTTCCAGTTGGTGTCCGAGTCCGAGTACGGTTTCTCCGGTCTGATCTCAAACAGATCCGCTCCGATGGCCTCCGCCAGAGCCTCTGCCGCATGCGCCGTTACGCCCGATGCGCTGAAATATACAACCAATGATTTCATGATGCCTCATTCTCCTTCCCTGTCCTGAACATTTCGATCATATAGCCGGTCAGGCTGTGATTATCTTTCATTTCCGGCACGTCCGCCCGCTGGACCCAGACGGCTCTGGACAGCTCCTCACGGTCCATGTGGATCTCCGTCGCTCCGTCCGCTTCACAGAACATGCCGATCAGCAGATTGGAATCCGACCCCCAGGGCTGGCTTGCCACATACCGCATGTTTTTCACCCGTATCCCGGCCTCCTCGAGCACCTCTCTGCGAACGGTGTCCTCCACGGTCTCGCCGATCTCGCAAAACCCGGCGATCAGCGCCCATCCCTTGTACGCTCTGTCCGCATACTTGGTCATCAGCAGCCTCTCGCCATCCGTTACGCCCACGATCACCGCCGGCGCGATCGTGGGGAAAACGCAGTTGCCGCAGTTTGGGCAGCGGAGCATTCTCTCGTTTTCGCTGTGCTGCAAAGGCTGGCCGCAGCGTCCGCAAAGCCTGTTTCTATCGTACCACGTGAACAGATGGTATGCAGTCATGCAGGCGAACATGGCGGGCAGATCCGTGCTCCTTCTCGCTTCCATCAGCGGAATGAAGGCGGATCCGGAGCCAGTGTCTTCCTCAGACAGCCTTTCGCTTTCCTCCGGCGGGCACAGGAAATACGGCTGCCCGTCGATGCGGAACAGAAATTGAAGCTCCGCATCGAGATCGCCTGCCTTTGGGAAAACGATGTCCTCATTCTCGTATCCCGCGATCAGGACCTTCTTCTCCCGGAACACAAATACCGTATCCCCGGCCGCAGGCCTGACTGACTGGTATTCATTATGAAAAACCTTTGGCGCGATATCCTGGATCATCCGTATCTCTCCTTGAATATGTATAATGATAGCATAGGAATGGCCATGCATGGTCAGATTTTTGACTGACCGAAAAAAGAAAACTCCGGAAGATCAGTGACCTTCCGAAGCTTTTCCGCAATTCCGGGCTATACCGGTTCAGTGACCGGTTCCTCGGTTTCGATGGCATCCTGTTCTTCCTTCTGGATCTGTTCTTTTCTCTTTGGATCAACATCTCTGAAGAGATAGTCCAGAACCTGTCCTGCCGCGTACAGCGTCAGCCCGCAGAACACGACAGACGCGCTTATTGCAAGGGCTCCCTTGCCTGCGAATGCTTCCTTTACCATATCGTTCCCTCCTTTCGATCGATCCGTTATGAACTCGCTTCCTGCTGTGACTATATATTACCCTGCGAATGCTCTGCGGAACATCGCAGGAACTACGAAAGACGATCCGAAAACACCGCAGTGATTACGAACACGTCGTCTTTTATCGCTACAGGACCTTCTGCCCGTTCACCTTCAGCGAGAATCGGGCGTCCAGGATCCTCGCCGCATGTGAACACATGGTCATGCGGTCCAGGAATATATCGAAGTACTCGTACATGGTGCAGATCTCCTCGTCGATGGTCAGATAGAGTGTGATCCGTTTTTCTTCCCGGCCGCATCTGAGTCTCGTCCCGGTCACCGCGTGGTTGACCCGGTCGTGGATATCAAACAGCATCGGATCCTTCTCGCGCACTCTGCTCCTGCGCACGTCCGTTTTGTCCGCGATGATCAGCGCCGCGGAAACGGGGTCCGATGCGACGCCGTCCGATTCATCGTGGTTGGCGATGGCGGAAACGATCCTCACCCGGTCCGCCAGCTCCAGATCCGTTTCCTTCAGGATCTCATTCGCCAGTATCGCGCCGTATTCCGCGTGATGGTGCCTGTTGATGGCATTTCCGATGTCGTGCATATACCCCGCTATCTTCACCAGTTCGATCAGATCCTGGCCGTATCCGAAGCTCTCCAGGATATCCGCCGCTTTGTTTGCCACCAGCTTGGTATGGACTGTGGAATGGTCCGTATAGCCCAGCGCGTCCAGGATCGCGTTTCCTCTCTCGTAGTACTCAATTATTTCTTTGTTCTTGATAATGTCTTCGTACTTCATATCATTGATTCCTTTCAGGCGATGGGAACCGGCACAGAATATGCTCCGTCCTCCAGCTCAGTTACATAGATATCGCAGTTCTTGATGTGTTTGTCCCAGTAGGATCCGTTGGATCCCGGGGTCAGGTACTCCAAAGCGCCCTTCATCGCAATGGCGTGGGTCGAGATCAGGACGTTGCCCTCCGGCGGAGCATCGCGCAGCTCCTCCAGAAACTCTCCCAACCTTTGCACGATAGCAGCCAGCGGTTCCATCCCCGGCGGCTCCGGATTGTTCACGAAATCGCTGAAGAACTCCAGGATCTCCGGGGGCGGCGATGTCAGGTCAGTACCGTCATATGGACCGTAATCCATCTCCAGAAGCCGTTCATCCGTCTTCAGCGGAGCATAGCCCGCTATGATCCTGGCGGTGTCCCTGGCCCGCTGAAGCGGGCTCGACCATACCGAATCGATGGTGATGCCCATACTCCTGAGCTGTTCAGCCGCTTCCTCCGCCTGGCGGATGCCATCCTCATTCAGGGGCTCATCGATCCGCCCTTGAAGAATGTGCTTCCTGTTCAGGTCTGTCTGTCCATGTCTGATAATGTAGATGTTGCTCATGTCTGCCCTCACTTACTGCTGCTGAATAGTCTGACCACTCTGTATCCGATATAGTAGATCTCTTCTCTGGCGAGGAACGGGAGCTTCGCCTTCCAGCTGCGATACAGCGTCGTCGGCGTCGGTGAACTGTAGGCCTCCATGCCCAGGTCCTCTGCGTACAGCATCGCCCGCTTCATGTGGAGCGGATCGCTGACGACAAGGGCGGTATCCCACCCCTGTCCATCCATGAGCTGTTTCGCGTATCTCAGGTTCTCCTCGGTGATCCCGGATCTCTCTTCTATGCAGATCGCATCCTCCGGCACCCCCTGCTGCTGCGCGTATTCTCTGGCAATATCAGCCTCCGACCGTATGTTTCCCTCTCCCACGCCGCCGGTCATGATGATCGCCTCTACCGTGCCGTCATCGTATAACTCGACTGCATGGTTGATCCGTTCCCGGAAAACTGGAGACGGGGAATTGTCATAGACGCTCGCCCCCAGGACGATCGCCGTATCCGCCGGTCTGGTCTCATCCTTCTCCGAAAAAGAAATGATGCTGACAGCCGTGAGCAGCAGGCACGCGAGCACGGCCAGCACTGCGCTCAGCAGGACAACGATCCATCTTTTTCTGCGATTCCGCCCCTTCACCGCATGTTCTCCGCCGGAATCAATCAAGGAAGTCCTCTCTCATGGGCGCAAACATATCGATGATCAGCGTATCCTCAAGCGCCACCGCGCGATGGACGGCATGCGGCGCGATGAACGTCGAGTCGCCTTTTCTCAGCACTCTTGTCTCGCCATCCACGGTGAACTCCAGCGCCCCGTCGATCACGTAGGTGATCTGCGCATGGAAGTGCTCGTGCTCCGGCGCAGTATCTCCAGGCGCGAATTCATTCTCCACCATCATCATCTGCTGACCGTGGGCAAGTATGCGCCGATTGGTCCACGTGGGCATTTTTTCTGCCAGCACATCCTCGTGCATGACCCATGTCTGTCCTGTCTTTGTCTTCATCGTATCTCTCCCCTCTTATCAGGTCCGCTGCGGTTATTATACAACGTCAGAACACCATCTGCATCAGGAACATGTACAGCACCGTTCCGATGATGACGCTCAAAATGGAATTGCGTCTCCACAGATACGATCCGACGACCGCCGCCATGGCAATAAGCTCCGGAAGCCCGTGCGTTCCATGCACGACCGAAACATCCCGCAGGCAGTACACGATCAGAAGACCCATTGCCGTATAGGGAATGACCTTGCCCAGATATCGGTCACTCACATACAGTAAGAGAAGCCAGGATCTCTCCCAGCCTTTGCGCGAAAGCTTCATGTCCTGCCGGTGAGAAATGCATGCCGTCAAAACACATTCCGATGCCCCATTCGCCAGCATCGGCGAACAGACAGTTTTCTCTTTTGGCAAGCTCCTGAAGAAGACCGCCCAGCCTTTGCGATTCGCGGATCAGCTCCTGCTTCTGGACGCACTCGCCCTGCTGCAGCCAGGGAGGCGAGATCAGCAGGACCGGTCTGCTCAGGCTTTTTATGGATCCAAGAAACGCCTCCATCCGATGACAGGTCTCTTCAGCGCTGCGTCCTTCCAGAAGGTCGTTCGTGCCCAGCATGATGAGGATCAGATCCGGTTCTTCCGCGCGGATCAGGTCCGCAAAAACAGGAAAATCCCGCGGGACCGTCAATCCGTTGATCCCGCGGTTTAT
>CACXCQ010000043.1 GCA_902766185.1 uncultured Eubacteriales bacterium | reverse complement strand
GCGGAGACGGTGGGATTCGAACCCACGTGCCCTTGCGGACAACCGCATTTCGAGTGCGGCTCGTTATGACCACTTCGATACGTCTCCGGATCATTTTTGATTGTACTGGCCGGCCGGGCGGCCCACCGTTTCTCACGCAAGTGATAGTATAACTGAAATGCGCGGATTTCGCAACAATAACATTCGAGCGGGACCGTTATTCAGGGACCTCCATGTTCTCGAACTTCTTCGTGGCTGTAAGGTACTCGTTCAGGACGCCCAGATGTACGTAATAATAGGAGAATCGGTCTTTTTTGATCACCTGTACCAATCCGGCCTGCTCCAGCTTTTTCACGTGCTGGGAGATGGTCGCCTGGGCGTAGTCGAAGTTGGCCACCAGGTCTTTGTTGCAGACCTGCTTCCGCTCTTTGTTCTGCTGCATGATGAACCGGAAGATCTTGATCCTGGCCGGGTGGGCCAGCGCGTCCGAGATCCTCGCCATCAGAAGTATTTCTTTTTCCTGTAATTCGTCGGCTTCTTTTCGCAGTCTCATGTGTGCTCCTTTATTTCTGGTCCTTTATTTCAGTTTCAGTTCTTCCGCGTGCTCTTCCATCCATTCCAGCACGGTCTGTGCCAGATACTGCTGTCCCTCGGGGGTGGGATGCACCCCGTCGAGCCAGGCGCTTTCGTCCCCGGCGTATTCCTCCCAGGCCGCCCAGGTATCCACGTACAGCACTCCGCTTTCCCGGATCAGATCCGAAAAAGCGCGGACGTCGTCGTTGATCCCGCTGTAATCGATCCCGAAGCCGGCCATCCACATCCGGGATGCCTTCTCTGCGTTCACCGCAATAGGCGTCATATACACGGGCACGGTTCCGGCCTCCTCGGCCATCCGCGCCATCTCGCCAAGATTCGCCATGCAGCCGTCGGGATCAGACTCTCTGTAGATGAAATCGTTCGTCCCGGTCATGATGAACACAGCCACCGGCTCGTGGGCCAGCACGTCCTCTTCGAAGCGTTGCAGGATCCCCTCCGTGGTATCGCCGTTGGCGCCTTTATTGATCACGTCCGCGTGGAACGAAGCCTGTCCATCCTTGATGGCCGCCCTGACCTGTCCCGGGAAACTTCTGCCCCGGCTCATGGGGAATCCGTTCACGATGCTGTTGCCGATGAACACGATCTTTTTCTTCATTCCGATTCCTCCTCGCCCGCAGGGCCGTCCGTCAGGTCTTCCTCCTCGCCCGCCGGGCCACCTTCCGCCCGCAGCTCATCGATGCCCATGTTCACCAGCGCGTCCGCCCGGTTGTTCCTCTCCGTGACGTACAGAAAATCGTCATAGGTGAACTCCGGTCCGTTCCACTTCACGAAGTTCTGATACAGCTTCCCGAAATCCGTGACCTCGCTGTTCAGGTTCACGTGACCCTTCACCCGGAAAAACCGGATGTCGTGCCGCTGCAGATACGGCAGCAGCGCCTCCCAGAGGTCCCGGTTCTCCACCGGCGTCTTCTTCGAAGTCATCCAGCCGTTGCGCTGCCAGCCTTTGTACCAGCCTTTGCGGAAGCAGTCCATGAGGTAGCTGCTGTCCGAAAAGACCTGGATCGTCTGCCCTTCCTTCTTGATCGCCTCGAAGGCCCGAAGCAGCGCCGTCATCTCCATCCGGTTGTTGGTGGTGTTGCGTTGGCTGCCGTACAGCTCCTTCGATGCAGTCGCAAACTCCAGCACCGCGCCCCAGCCTCCCAGGTTCTCGTCGTGCTGGTTGCCGGAGCACCCGCCGTCAGTATAGATTCTCAGAATCCTGTCGTTGTACATCGCTTCCCCCATGCAAAGGCAGGTCGTTGCCCGCAGCAATTCCTACTTGTGATACGTCTCCCCGCGGATGATCTTGAAACTCCTATAGATCTGCTCCAGCAGGATCACCCGCATCATCTGGTGCGGAAAAGTCATGGCCGAGAAGGACAGTTTCAGATCCGCCCGCCGGCTCACTTCCTCCGAAAGCCCCAGCGATCCGCCGATGACGAAATCCACCGTGCTCCGTCCGCTGACGGCCAGATGCTCCAGATGCTCCGCCAGATGCTCCGAAGAAAAAGACTTGCCCCGGATCTCCAGCGTTATGCAGTAGTCGCCGTCCCGAATCTTCTTCAGGATCTCCCGGCCCTCGGCTTCCTTCACCGCCTGCTCGTCTGCCGCCGACGGATTTCCGGGCAGCGGGCTCTCCTTCAGCTCGATGATCTGCAACCGGCAGTAACCCCCGAGCCGCTTCGCGTATTCCCTGACCGCCTCCTGCCAGTATTTTTCCTTCAGCTTGCCGATGGCGATCACATTGATGTTCATTCCGCTTGCCATATCACACCTCGAATAACCGGCTCGGCTCATCCCGCCGGGCCACGTGGATCTGCAGATCGCCGCCCACGAAGATGTCCTTCTCCTGCAGCGTGTTTTCCACCGCCAGCATGGCCACGTGAGGATCGTTGTTCTCCCGGGAAAGATGCCCCAGCAGGACCTGCCTTTTCTTCTGGCAGTCCTCCACGATCCGGCACAGGCACTCGCCGCAGTCCACATTGGACAGATGCCCCTCGTCTCCCAGGATCCTCTGCTTCAGCGGATAGGGGTAATGCCCCATCAGCAGCATCTCCCGCTCGTGATTTGCCTCAAGCAAAAGCAGGTCCGCCTCCCGGATCTCTTCCCGGATCGCCTCCGTGATGCACCCCACGTCCGTGCAGATGCTGATCTGCCGGCCGTTCTTCAGCACGGAAAAACCTACAGGATCCGCGGCGTCATGAGACACGGGAAATGAGCGGATGCTCAGATCGCCGATCCCGAACTCCCGGCCCGTTTCAAACGTCTCCCGGACGTGTTCCGGCACCGGACGCTCGATGTTCTCCCAGGTGGCGCTGTTGGCGTACACCTGCAGGTCCGGGATCCGTTTCGTCAGGATCGGGATGCTTTTCACGTGATCGATGTGTTCATGGGTGATCAGCAGGGCGCGGACCATCTCCCGCGGGGTGCCCGTTTCTTCCAGGCCCTGCAGGATCCGCTTGCCGGAGATCCCGGCGTCGATAAGTATGGCTGTATGGTCATCCTTCACCAGATAGCAGTTGCCGCTGCTTCCGCTGGCAAAGGAACAGAATTGCAGTGTCATTCCTCGTTTGCTAATCCTTGAGCAATCTCTCGCCCACGGATGTATCCTTCCTGATGGTTTCAATGGCCCGGTCAACACTTGCCGGGTCGAAGAGCGTCTCCCGAATGAGGCGCCGGTGTTTCAGCCGGTCACGGAGCTGGTCAGCCGGCATGTGGATGGGGTTCGCCCGGTATGTCCTGCGCAGGAAATCTCCGGAGAAATCCCCCTCCTTCAGGGCTTCCCAGGCGGTGTCCGCAGCCGCTCTGGCAGAGTCCGCCGCAGCCGACAGTCCGTCTCCCCGAAGGGGCTGCATGACGGATGCCGCATCCCCGATGAGGATCAGCCCATCCGCCGCGTTGTCCATGTTCTGGGTCATGTAGGTCAGCTTGCCTCTGCGCCAGGGGGATATCCTCTCCGCGCCGCTGAGGAGGCTGTTGGCTCTGGTGGAGCTGTCCACCCACTGGCGGAACCGCTCCTCCAGATCATCGTGTCCGGGCCGGACTGCATCGGCGTAATCCACGATGAGTCCTACGTTGCAGTGGCCGTGGAGCACGCCTCCGTCTCCAGAGGGGAGCACCCAGATATAGCCCGGCGCCGCCAGCTTGTCGAAGAACACCGCCCCATAGGCGCTGTACTGCCCGATGGCGATATTCCGGTCGAAACGGACTCCCTCAAAATATGCGCTCATGCCGATGCTCATGGCCGCCGGAGCTTCCTTCATCAGACCCGCGTCCTTGGCTGTCAGGGAGAATGCTCCATCCGCGCCGATCACGATGCGGCAGCGCAGTTCGCTCTCCACGCCGGCGCAGCGGACCCGTACCCCGCAGATGCTCCCCCGTTCCCGGAGCAGTCCTGTCACGCAGCATCCCGCCCGGAATTCCGCGCCCCAGCTGACGGCTGTCTCCAGCATCAGCTGATCGAAATCCCGTCGTTTCGTTCCGTAACACTCAAAAGGAACAAGCGCCTCTGTTCCATTGCTGCTGACCATCAGCAGCTGGTTCACGAACACGCTCATCTTATCCAGTTTATCCGCAGCCTCAAGCTTCGCCACGTGATTCGCAACGTTTTCTGTGATCATGTCCCCGCAGGCTTTGTCCCGCGGAAAGATCTCCTTGTCCAGCAGCAGAACGTCCACGCCTGCCTTTGCAAGATACGCCGCGCAGATCGCCCCCGCAGGGCCGGCGCCGACGATGATCACATCCCGTTCGATTGCATTCATGATTCTATGTTCCTCCGGCTTTAAGCCAAACCCTTACGATATACCTTCCATCCAGATGGCGCCCACCGGGCAGTATTTCTGGCAGATCCCGCAGCCGATGCACTGCTGTTCCAGCGCCATGTGATACCCGCAGTCGATGCAGCGGTGGGCCTCCTGCTGCGGGGT
>CACXCQ010000042.1 GCA_902766185.1 uncultured Eubacteriales bacterium | reverse complement strand
GAGACGCACTGCACCAACAAGGAGATCCCGGAAAGGGTGAACCAGATCATTAACCGGCTGAACCAGATGATTTGCATAGCTTTCGGAGGAGATGGATGTCAGAGGAAAGAGTAAACTTCACATACTGCGACGAACTGGTAGAAAAGTTCCAGCGGGTGTGCGAGCATCCGATTCCCTCGAAGAAAAAGGATCCGGTCTATTATACCGGCGTGGACCTGGGAACGGCCTGCGTGGTGGTGGCGGTGCTGGATGAGAATCTGGAGCCTGTTGCCGGCGCGTACAAGTACGCCAGCGTGGTCCGGGACGGTATGGTAGTGGACTATGTGGGAGCTATCCACATCGTCAGAGAGATGAAGGAAAAGCTGGAACAGGCCCTGGGCGTAGACGAACTGCTCTACGCGGCGGCGGCCATCCCCCCGGGGACCGAGAACGTGGACGGCGGTGCAGTCGCCAACGTGGTCCGGGGCGCAGGCTTCCTGGTGAGCAATGTGCTGGATGAACCGACAGCGGCCAATCAGGTCCTTAAGATCAAGGACGGCGCTGTGGTGGACATCGGCGGAGGAACCACCGGAATCTCCATCTTTAAGGACGGAAAGGTGGTATACATCGGCGATGAGCCCACAGGAGGGACCCATTTTTCACTGGTTCTGGCGGGAGCATACAAGATGCCATTCGAGGAGGCGGAGCTCTACAAGCGGGATGAGAAGAACCACAGGGAGATCTTCCCGGTGATGGGACCGGTCATCGATAAATGCGCGACCATCGTGAAGAAGCAGATCGAAGGCTGGGACGTCGACTCCATCTGTCTGGTAGGCGGAACCGCATGTCTCACCGGCATCGAAGGAGCCCTTGAGAAACGGTTGGGGCTGCCGGTGTACAAACCGGATAATCCGATGTTTGTCACACCGCTGGGCATCGCCCTCAGCTGTAAACAGGAAGAAATGTATTAAGTTAGAGTTAGTTTAACGGATAAGAAAGGAGCGCCATGGATTTCAGGATCATCAAGACACCCTCAAAGGGGACCATCGACATCCTGATGCATCGGAAGGGCTCGCCAAAGGATCAGGTGCCGGAGAACATCGACGCCGTAGGTCTGGTACAGGGCAAGCTCATCGAGATGGTGGTGGCCTCCGATATCGCCGAGAAAACAGTCGGCGTAACGGTAGAGGATATTCGCGGAAGTTGTCCGCAGAATATGATCATGTTGGCAATATTCGGAGATACGGCGTCCGTGGAAGCGGCCATCAGGGCCATCCAGGAGGACGACGAAGAGAGACGAAAGAAAGGAAGGTGACCGATGCTTACAGCGAAACTTGTTGACAACATCTGGTCAACACGTAAAACGGAGCTGCTGAACGGCTACAAGCTGATGCTGGTGGAAGTCATCGGAGGCGGAGCCAATGAAGGTGAGCGTCTGGTCGCTGCCGACTACATCGGCGCCGGGATCGGAGAACGGGTCCTGGTGACGCTGGGATCGTCTGCAAGAAGAATGGTCGGCGACGACAGCATCCCGGTGGATGCGGCCATCGTGGGCATTATCGATGAAGATTGTGAGTTTTAATCATTAATTAGCTAAGGAGAGGAAAAGATGAGTTTGCTTGATCAGGTGAGAGACGCGGGAATCATCGGAGCCGGAGGCGCTGGCTTCCCGACCCACGTCAAACTGAACGCAGAGGCGGAATACATCCTCCTCAACGGCGCGGAGTGCGAACCGCTCCTGCGTGTCGACCAGCAGATCATGGCCATGTATCCGGAGGAGATCATCCGGGGATTCGAAATGGCCGGCAGACAGGTGGGCGCGCAGAAGGCCATCATCGGCATCAAGGGCAAGCACGGCGACGTCATTCAGATCCTTGAGGACACCATTGCCAGGCTCGGCCTGGGCGACTATGTCTCCATTGGCATCCTGCCGGACATCTATCCTGCCGGCGACGAGCAGGTGATGGTCTACGAGCTGACGGGCAGGACCGTTCCGGAAACCGGGATCCCCATCATGTGCGGCTGTGTCGTGCTGAATGCGGAGACCGCCCTGAACGTGTACCGGGCATCCCAGGGTCAGCCCGTGACGGAGACCTGGGTCACGCTGGCGGGAGACATTCCCGAGCGCAAGACCTTCAAGGTTCCCATCGGAACGCCGGTGATGGATGTTCTGAGGAAATCCGGCATCGATGATTTCTCAAATTATGAGATCATCGACGGCGGTCCCATGATGGGTCCCCTGCTGGCGGACAGAGAGGGATCCGTGGTGAAGAAGAACAAAGGATACGTGATCCTGAAGAAGAACCATCCGCTGATCAAAAAGAAATCCTGCACGCTGGATCAGGCCCGCAGAGTAAACCGGGCAACCTGTGAGCAGTGCCGGATGTGTACGGATATGTGTCCCAGATTCCTGATCGGACACGACATGGAACCCCATAAGACCATGCGGATCACGAACTACGGACTGGACGATGTCCAGGGCAAGACAATGGCACAGCTTTGCTGCCAGTGCAACCTCTGCGAGTACTTCGCCTGTCCGGCAAACCTGCACCCCCGGCTGAACAATCTGCGCCTGCGCAATGAGATGATGGAGCAGAAGATCAAGTACCAGCCGGATAAAGAGAAGAAATACCAGGGTCGGGCTGCCAGGCCATTCCGGCTCGTCCCCAGCAAGAGGCTCATCGCCCGGCTGGGCCTGAAGCCCTTTGACAAACCGGCCCCGGTGACGACTGAAGGCGTCCAGCCTTTGGAAGTCAAGATCCCTCTGAGCCAGCACGTGGGTGCTCCCTGTACCCCGCTGGTCAAGGCGGGAGATACCGTCAGCGTCGGTCAGATGATCGGCCAGATTCCGGAGAAGGCGCTGGGCGCACCGATCCACGCCAGCATCCCGGGACAGGTTACAGAAGTTACGGATAAGTATATTGCCATAAGGAGGGGTTAAACATGCGCAGAGCCATAGGAATGGTTGAGTTTACCAGCATTGCCCGGGGCATCTATGTGGCGGACCAGATGGTCAAGGTATCCGAAGTGGATATCGTAACCTCCACCACGTCCTGCCCAGGCAAGTACATTACCATCGTCACCGGAGACGTGGCGGCGGTGGAGACATCCGTCCGGCTCGGCGAAGAGCTGGCGGAGGAGTTCTATGTGGACTCCATCGTCATCCCCAATGTCAGCGAATCCGTGTTCCCGGCCATCGTCGGAGCGACGATGCCGGAGCGTATGGAAGCGGTAGGGATCATGGAATCCTTCTCCCTGGCTTCCATGATCATCGCGGCCGATGAATGCCTCAAGGCCGGTGAAGTCGAAGCGATCGAACTTCGCCTGGGCAACGGCATCGGAGGCAAGGCGTACTTCACCTTCACCGGTGAGGTCGCCGCAGTTCAGTCCGGAGCGGACGCCGGCGTGGCGATCGCCAAGGAAAAGGGACTGTTGGTCAATGTTGAGGTGATTCCGTCACCTTCCCATATATTGATTGAGTCATTACTGTAAAACAAGAAATCGATTCGTTGTTGATGAAAGGATGTGAAAACCGATGAAAACATTACTCACCGAGAAGAGCATCAGAGACATCATTGCACAGGGTGGAAAGAGCGTGTGTATCGATGAGAACACCATCGTCACCCCCGCAGCGAAGGACGTCATCAAGTTCGAGGGGCTGGAAGTCGTCGGCAGTACGCCCGCTTCTGCACCCGTAGCGACGTGTTCGGCGGCAGTAGGTGTGCCGATGGCAACCTATTCAGCGTCCGTTCCGGCACCGGAGCCGGCAGCGCCTGCAGCCGGAGGTGAGGCCCTGAGCAGCGAAATGATCTACAATGCTCTTAAGAAGATGACGGAACAGGGACTCCTGAACGGATTCCTTGACAATCTGTCACCTGCATTGGATGCTCCTTATACCGCGGAAAACGCCAACGGCTTCAAGCTGGTGCGCGGCGGCGGCATCAAAATGGAAGTTCTGGAGCTGGATAACCCCGCCGACAACGGCAAGGTCCAGTATCAGGAGCTGATCGGCGCTGATGTAGACAGCGCGATGAACGCCGGATTCATGACAGTAGATCAGTGCACATTCCCCTGGGATGTGGAACCGCAGGAGATCTACTACGTGGTAGAAGGCAACATGACCGTCACAGTTGACGGCGTACCCCACACGGCATACCCCGGAGACTGCCTGTTCATTCAGAAAGGCTCCAAGGTTACCTTCAGCAGCGGCAACACCAAAGCTAAGGTATTCTATTGCACATATTGATCGTTACTATACTAACTAACAAGCGTAATTCAGGAGTAAAGGAGAATTCAAAATGAAAGCACTTGGATTTATCGAAACAAGAGGTCTGGTACCTGCAATTGAGAGCGCCGACGCTATGCTGAAGGCAGCGGAGGTAACTCTCGTCGAGAGAACATTCGTCAAAGGCGGTCTGGTAACGATCACCATCGCAGGTGACGTTGCAGCTTGCAAGGCGTCCGTAGACGCAGCAGCAGCGGCCGTGATGAGAATGGGCGGCGAGATCGTATCCACACACGTTATCCCGCGTCCCCACGAAACTCTGGATGGACTCATCGTCAAGCACGTTAAAGAAGACGATGAAGAGGAGGATGATTAGGCGTTCCGCCTGATCCGACGCCCTCACCAGATGAACCCAAGGTGAGTGCCCCGGTAAAGGCACCCGAAGCACCGGCAAAGGCTGAGCCCGCAAAGGCACCGGAAGCGCCCGTGATCACGGAAGCTCCCGCCAAGGCGCCGGAAGCACCGAAGGCACCTGCAAAGGCAGAGAAGGCTCCCGCAAAGGCTGAGAAGGCCCCGAAGGAGAAGAAAGCTCCAGCCAAGGCGAAGAAGGCACCCGCGAAGGCGGAGGCCAAGGGCGGCGAGATCGCCCCGCCGGCGGACAGAAAAGCTCTGGACGCCATGGTCAAGGAGCAAGGCCCGGAAGCGGCAGTGAAAGCCCTTTCGAAGGTCAAGGTCGTAGACCTGAGAGCTCTGGCCAGAGAGTACAACGGTGAATTCGGCATCGCCGGAAGAGAAATCAGAAATGCCAACAAGAAGGTACTCATCGATGAGTTCACAAAGTTCTTCAATAAGTAGGAAGAACAAACCGTTACTGAAATCCATCTAGGAGGAAGAAGAATATGGACAACATGGATTATGATCTTCGCTCCGTACAGGAAGTGAGAGACATGGCGCGTCTGGGCCAGATCGCAACGGAACAGATCGCCACTTATACCGAGGAGCAGATCGACAGGATTTTGGTCAACATGGTCCGCGTGGCAGAAGAACATGCGGTGGAACTGGCACAGATGGCAGTAGAAGAGACCGGCTTCGGCAAGGTCGCTGACAAGACATACAAGAACCACCTGGCTTCCACCCTTCTGTACGAGTCATTCAAGGGCATGAAGACCTCCGGAATCATTGAAGAAGATCCGGTCAACGGAATCCTCAAGATCGCCGAACCCGTGGGACTGGTCATGGGAATCGTTCCCTCCACCAACCCCACATCCACCGCAATCTTCAAAGCGATGATCGCGGTGAAAGCGAGAAATGCAATCATCTTCTCGCCCCACCCGTCCGCAGCGAAGTGCACGCTGAGAGCGGCACAGCTGATGGCGGACGCCGCCGTTGAGGCAGGCGCACCGGCCAACACCATCGCATGCGTCAGCATGCCGACGATGCAGGCCACTGACGAACTGATGCATCACAAGAACGTGAAGGTCATCATCGCCACAGGCGGCCCGGGAATGGTCAAGGCAGCCTACAGCGCCGGCAAGCCGGCTCTGGGCGTAGGCGCCGGAAACTCCCCGGCCTACATCGAGAGAACAGCCAACGTACAGCAGGCTGTTACCAACATCATCACAAGCAAGAGCTTCGACTATGGCACGATCTGCGCATCCGAGCAGTCCGTAGTCTGTGAAGAGTGCAATAAGGACGCGGTCATCGCCGAGTTCAAGAGACAGGGCGGCTACTTCATGACGAAGGAAGAGACCGACAAGGTCTGCAAGCTGCTGTTCAAGAACGGCGGACACGCCATGAACGCCAAGTTCGTGGGCAGAAGTCCTCAGGTCATCGCCAACGCGGCGGGCATCAGCATCCCGGAAGGCACGAAAGTGCTGCTGGGACCCCAGGACGGCGTGGGTGACGGAAATCCCCTGTCCTATGAGAAGCTGACCAGCGTACTGGCCTTCTATGTGGTCAAAGACTGGAGAGAGGCCTGTGATCTGTCCAAGGATCTGCTGCAGAACGGTATCGGACACACCATGAGCATCCACACTGAGGACAGAAACATGGTTCTGGAATTCTCCGCCAAACCGGCATCCAGAATCGTGGTCAACACCGGAAGCACCATGGGCGGCGTCGGCGCCAGCACCGGACTTGCACCGTCCTTCACACTGGGATGCGGCACCTGGGGCGGCAGCTCGGTATCCGAGAACGTTACCCCGATGCACCTGGTCAACATCAAGAGAGTTGCCTACGGCATCAAGGATGTGACCACACTGATCCAGAACGATCCTACATGGACCCATGGTCCGGAACTGGAGAGAATCGGCGCATGCGCACCGGCAGCACCGGCAGCTCCGGCAGCCTACACACCGGCACCTGCTCCGGCACCGACTCCGGTGGTCAACAACTCCGGGTTCGTTTCCTACAGCCCCAGCTGCGGCGGCTGCGGAACACCCTTCACAGCTAACGATATCCTGAGTGCACCGTCACCCCAGGCGATCCAGAACAATGGCTGCACTGCACCTGCTGCGCAGGTCAATGTACCTCCGGTAGGACCGGATCTGACGAAGCCGATCGATACACAGCAGCTGAACGCCATGATCGAGTCGATGACGAAAGCACTGAGAGGTGAATAGTATGGCACAGGATTACGAAGCATTGTTGAAGCAGATCCTGGAAGCGGCAGCGGCTTATGGCAAAGGAGAGACATGCGCGCCATGTGCTCCTGCGGTCGCACCGGCCGGTGGACTGGAACCCATTCCGGTTGGCATCTCCAACAGACACATCCATCTGTCTCAGGCGGATCTGGATGTCCTGTTCGGCCCCGGATATGAGCTGACGAAGATCAAGGATCTGAAGCAGCCGGGACAGTTCGCCTGCAAGGAGACAGTGACCATCGTCGGTCCCAAGGGTGCCTTGGAGAAAGTCCGGGTCCTGGGACCCCTGCGCAAGGCCACTCAGGTAGAGCTTCTGCTGGGTGATTCCTTCAAGCTGGGAATCAAGCCCCCCACAAGGATGTCCGGAGACCTGGCCGGATCACCGGGATGCACCCTGGTAGGTCCACAGGGAACCGTCATTCTGGCAGAGGGTGTGATCGTTGCACAGCGGCACATCCACATGACTGCGGCGGAGGCAGCAGCGTACGGCGTAGCCAACGGCCAGATCGTATCCATGGAATTTGACGGACCCAGAGCAGGAACACTGGCCAACGTCGCCATCAGAGCAGGCGAAGGCCACGCCCTGGAATGTCATGTGGATACCGAAGAGGCCAACGCTCTGGCCATCACGTCCAAATCAACGTTCAAACTGATCAAGTAGGAACAGATAGAATAACGAAGAATCAACAGTTTTCAGAAACAGGAGGAAACTAAAAATGGCAAAGTATGATGCATTAGGAATGATCGAAACCAAAGGTCTGATCGGCT
>CACXCQ010000041.1 GCA_902766185.1 uncultured Eubacteriales bacterium | reverse complement strand
TGACGTTCACATGGAACACGCTAAGCAGATCGTTGAAGGCGGATGCAAGTTCTACTGTGAAGGCGCTAACATGCCGACAACAAACGATGCTCTGCAGTACCTCATCGAGAACGAGACAGCAGTCGGTTCCGCTAAGGCGGCAAACGCCGGCGGCGTTGCCTGCTCCTGCATCGAGATGGGACAGAATGCTGGTCACACCGTATTCCAGGCTGAGGACGTTTATGAGCAGCTGCACACCATCATGGTCAACATCTACAAGAACAGTGCTGCTGCTGCTGAAAAGTACTTCGGCAACAAGAACCTGCTGGTCCAGGGTGGAAACATCGCTGGTTTCGAAAAGGTTGCTGCAGCAATGATGGAACAGGGTCTTGTATAAGAACTCCAGAACATCGATACATCGTTCACAAAAACCCCCGGTTCGCCGGGGGTTTTTCATTTGGAAAACAACCGCGGGACAATGCGATTACATATTGAAAAGAAAGGCAAAAAAAGATAAAATCAAAATGAAACATTATAAAGGAGAAGAATACTATGGATCATCTGCAGGCATACGAAAAATGGCTGTCCAGTCCGGCAGTCGATGAACAGACAAAAAAGGAAATGGAATCCATCCGGGAGAACGATCAGGAGATCCGCGAATGGTTTTCCAGCATGCTGTCCTTCGGGACCGCGGGGCTTCGGGGCATCATGCGCCCGGGCACAAACGGAATGAACATTTACATGGTCCGCCTGGCTACCCAGGGCCTTGCCACGCTGATCAGAACGCAGTGCGGCGCTGACGGAGAGGGAACAGACTCCGTGGATGCCTCCGTTGCCATCGCCTATGATTCCAGAAATAACAGTCCTGCCTTTGCGCGGGAATCGGCCTGTGTGCTGGCAGCAAACGGCGTGAAGGCGTATCTCTTCGAGAGCCTCAGACCCACACCGGAGCTGTCGTTCGCACTGCGCCAGACCGGGAGCATGGCCGGCATCAACATCACGGCCAGCCACAACACGAAGGAATACAACGGCTACAAGGCCTATTGGTCCGATGGAGCACAGATGGCTCCGGAGCAGGCTCAGAAGGTCGCCGATGTGATGAACAGCATCGACATCTTCGACGATGTGAAGCTCATGGATTATGACGAGGCGCTGGAGAAGGGCCTGATCCAGCTCATGGGCAGCGAGATGGACGAGGAATATCTGGCTTGCGTGCTTGCTCAGTCCGTGGGCCGCGCATATGTGGAGAAGGCAGCGGACGACCTGAAGATCGTCTATACGCCGTTCCACGGCACCGGATACATCCTGGTTCCGGAGGTGCTGAAGAGACTGGGCATGAAGCACGTCATCACCGTTCCGGAGCAGATGGTCATCGATGGGGACTTCCCCACGGTCAAGTCGCCGAACCCTGAATACCGCGAAGGATTCGACCTGGCGGTCAAACTGGCGGAGGAGAACGACGTGGATCTGATCATCGGTACGGATCCGGACGGCGACCGCTGCGGCCTCGTGGTACGGGACGGCGATGAATACAAGACCCTCACCGGAAACCAGATCGGCGTTCTGCTTCTGGATTACCTGATCCGGGCAAGGAAGGAGCAGGGAACTCTGGCAGAGGACAGCGTGGCGGTGAAGAGCGTGGTCTCAACCACCATGGCGGACAGGATCTGCGAGATGCAGGGCGTGGAATTGATGAACGTGCTCACCGGATTCAAGTATATCGGAGAAAAGATCAAGGAGTTCGAGGAGAACGGCGGCCATACCTTCCTCTTCGGATTCGAGGAGAGCAACGGCTACCTCACCGGATCCTACGCCAGAGACAAGGACGCGGTGGTGGGCTCCATGCTGATCGCGGAGATGGCCTGCTACTATCATCTGCAGGGAAAGACTCTGGCAGATGCCATGAACGAGCTCTATGAGACATACGGCTACTACAGAGAGAAGGTCGCGTCCTTCGTCTTCCAGGGGCTGGAGGGACAGGCGAAGATGCAGGAGATCATGGAGAACCTGCGGCAGCAGCCCCCGGCCTGCATCGGAAGCGACGTGCGCCGGATCAGGGATTTCAGCACCGGGATCGTGAAGGATCTGCAGAGCGGTGAGACCGGCGAGACGGGACTGCCGAAGAGCAATATCCTGTTCTACGATCTGGCGGACAGAGGAACGGCCATCATCCGGCCCTCCGGTACGGAACCGAAGATCAAATTCTACATGATGACAGCAGCGGATTCCCTGGCGGAAGCTGACGCGAAGCTTGCTGCCATCGAAGATGCCGGGGCAAAGCTTCTGGGCTGAGGCCCGCTGCCGGCACCGGAGCGGAATGCCGCTCTGAAATATACCGATAACAGGAGGAAATATCGTGGCAGAGATCGAGACCATGGATATGGACATGAAGAACCAGCAGTTCGAACGGGACCTGGGCAAGATCATAGCGTTTCTGGAAACAAGCGCCTATTTCAAAGCCCGGGACCTGATTTTGCAGTACAATGCTGTAGATATCGCCGATATGCTGGAGGACGTGCTTGAGGATCTCGGCGTTGAGAAGGTGGTCATTCTCTTCCGCATGCTGCCCAAGGATGTTTCGGTGGACGTCTTTTCCTATCTGCCCGGCGATGATCAGGTCAACATCATCCAGGCCATTACCGACCGGGAGATCTCCTACATCATGAAGGAACTGGACTTCGACGATAAGATCGACGTTCTGGAGGAACTGCCTGCCAATATCGTGGACAAGATCCTGGAGAAGACCCCCCGGGAGGAACGGAAGATGATCAACGAGTTCCTCAACTATCCGGAGGACAGCGCGGGATCTCTGATGACGCCGGAATACATCAGTCTGCAGGACACCATGACGGTGGGGGAGGCCATGGCCTACATCAAGAAGGAGGGCATGGACAGCGAGACCGTCTACACCTGTTACGTCAAACACGGCGGCCGCAAGCTGGAGGGCGTGGTTTCCCTCCGCGCGCTGGTCATCGCGGATGACGATATGCTGATCGGCGATCTGATGGAAACAGACTATGTTTACCTGAACGTCATGGACGATCAGGAGGAGGTCGCGGAGGCCTTCAAGAAATACGGGTTCCTGGCCATCCCGGTGGTGGACAACGAACACCGGCTGGTGGGGATCATCACCTTCGATGATATCATGGAGATCATCGAAGAAGAGACGACAGAGGATATCGAGCGTATGGGCGGCGTCATGGGCGACGACGATCACAAGGATTACCTGGACATGGGGGTGTTCCGCCATGCGAAGAACCGTCTGCCCTGGCTGCTGTTTATGACGATGACGCTGATGATCACCGGAACGCTGATCAATCAGTTCGAGGCGGTCCTCTCACAGGTCATCGTACTCGTCGGATACCTGCCTTTGCTGATGGGAACCGGAGGAAATACGGGTACTCAGGCAGCTACCCTGATCATCCGTGGGCTGTCGGTGGATGAGGTCGACCTGAAGGACGCGGCGAAGGTCCTGTGGAAGGAGCTGAGGGTCAGCATAATACTGGGCGTCGTGCTCAGCATATTCAATTTTGCCAAGATCGTTCTGGTGGACCAGCAGTCCCCGCAGATCGGCCTGACGGTGGCGCTGGCCATGATCGTCGTGATCATGTTCGCCAAGCTGCTGGGAGGAATGCTGCCCATGGCGGCCAAGAAGATCGGCGTTGACCCGGCGCTGATGGCGACCCCGATGATATCGTCCATCACAGACATGGTATCCTCGGTGATCTTCCTGTTCACGGCGTCCCTGGTGCTGGGCATCGCCCTGTAAGGAAGGAACGAACGAGAGGATAAAACGAAAGGAAACGGAGCGGACATGATCAGAGAAACAACGGAAGAATACATCCGGGAAATGATCACACCGCGGCCGCTGGACGCCCATAAGGGAAGCTGCGGCAGGGTGCTGCTGGTATGCGGCAGCCCCGGAATGACCGGAGCGGCCGTGCTCTGCGCCAGAGCGGCGCTCAGGTCCGGCGCCGGCCTGGTGACGGTCTGCGTCCCAAGGGAACTTTTTCCCATCCTGCAGACAGCGGTGCCGGAGGCCATGTGCGCGGATCGTGATTCCATGACCGACGAGAGCTTTGACCTCAACCGCTTCGACTGTATCGCTGCAGGACCGGGCCTTGGAAACGGCAGGGAGCAGTACCGCATCATGGAGCATCTGCTGGTAAGCTACCGGGGACCGCTGGTGGTGGATGCCGACGGGATCAATTCCATCTGCGGCTTCGGCCGGGTGCCGGAGAAAGAGACCTATATGTCCACCGAGGCCAGCCAGGAGACCGATGCCCTGGACATCCCGAGAAAGATGACCAGCATTCTTCCGGAGATCACCTCCAGAAGAAAGGCACCGGTGATCCTGACACCTCATCCGGGAGAGGCAGACCGGCTTCTGGATGCCCTCGGCCAGCAGAAGTACGGGGAACTGGGAAGAGAAAAGGCTGCGGAGGTCCTGGCAAGAGAAAGCGGGGCCATCGTTGTGCTGAAGGGACCGGGGACGCTGGTGGCGGCGGCCAACACCTCCGCCTACGGAGCGGGTTGCTCACCGACGGAACCGGATATCTACCGGAACCCCACGGGAAATCCGGGAATGGCTGCCGGCGGAAGCGGAGATGTGCTCACAGGGGTCATCGCGGCACTGGCTGCCTTTGGAGCTGCCTCAGCGGACAAAGGGGGACTCGCTCCCATGGATGCGGCCAGAGCAGCCGTCTATATTCACGGACTGGCCGGTGATATCGCTGCGGAAAAGCGCGGTGAGATCGGTATGATATCGTCAGACATCGTCGACGCGCTCCCGGAGGCTTTCTTCAGGATCGCGGGACGTTAGAACGGAGGGAACATGAACATCAGAGAACTGGAAGTGAAGGCAACGGAAGTGAGGATCGAGATCATCCGCAGTCTGCATGCGGCCGGATCGGGACATCCCGGTGGATCGCTGTCCATCGCGGATATCGTGACCGCTCTGTATTTTGACGAGATGAACATCGACCCGAAAGACCCCAAGATGAAGGGGAGAGACAAGCTGATCCTGTCCAAGGGACACGCCGGTCCCGCGCAGTACGCGGCGCTGGCGGTAAGGGGATACTATCCGGCGGAGGATCTGCTGACCCTGCGAAAGATCGGTTCCCGGTTCCAGGGCCATCCCAACATGCAATACGTACCGGGGATCGAGATGTCCACCGGTTCTCTGGGACAGGGCTTCGGCACGGCGGGAGGAATGGCGCTGGCCAACAGGCTGGACGGCGATCCCGGAAGGATCTACGCGATCCTGGGTGACGGAGAGATCCAGGAAGGCCTCGTATGGGAAGGAGCCATGTCGGCGTCCCACTATCATCTGGACAACCTGGTCGGCATCGTGGATCACAACGGACTGCAGATCGACGGCAGAAACGACGATGTTATGACGGTCATGCCCATCGCCGAGAAGTTCAGGGCGTTCGGGTGGAACGTCATCGAGATCGACGGCCACGATTTCAGCCAGATCCTGGATGCGTTCGCTCAGGCAAGAGAATGCAAAGGCAGGCCCACCATGATCGTGGCGGAGACCGTCAAGGGCAAGGGCGTGTCCTTCATGGAAGGCCAGGCCGGATGGCACGGCAAGGCTCCCGGGGATGAACAGGCGCAGCAGGCGCTGGAAGAACTGGAAGAACACCTCGCGCAGCTCAAGGCGCAGGCGTAAGTAAGCACAGCGTGAACAAAAGAATGGAGAGGAACATGACAGAGAAAATCGCGACAAGACAGGCCTATGGAGAAGTCCTTCAGGAACTGGGTAAAGAATATGAGAACCTTGTGGTGATGGATGCCGATCTGTCCGGATCCACGAAAACGGCGGAATTCCGCAAGGTTTTCCCGGAGCGGTTCTTCAATATGGGGATCGCTGAGCAGAACATGTACGCCCATGCGGCGGGATTGGCGCTTTCCGGCAAGATCGTCTGCGCCAGCACATTCGCCATGTTCGCCACGGGAAGGTCATTCGAGATCATCCGCAATTCCATCGGATACACCGGCGCCAACGTGAAGATCTGCGCGACCCACGCCGGGATCACTGTGGGCGAGGACGGTGCCAGCCACCAGACCTTCGAGGATATCGCCCTGATGAGGACCATTCCGGGGATGACGGTGATCAGCCCTTCGGACGCAGTATCTGCGAAGAAACTGATCCGCCAGGCGGTAGCCATGGACGGCCCCTGTTACGTCCGGCTGGGAAGGGCGGCCGTTCCCGTATATTACAAGGAAGAGGATGAGATCACTCTGGGCAAGGGAAAGCTCCTTCGGGACGGAAAGGACCTGACCATCATCGCCACAGGGATCATGGTCAGCGACGCGGCCATCGCGGCGGAAAAGCTGGCTGAAGAGGGAATCAGCGCAAGGATCATCGACATCCACACCATCAAGCCCATCGACGAGGAGATCATCGTGAAGGCTGCGGAAGAGACCGGCGCCATCGTTACCGCGGAGGAGCACGGGATCATCGGCGGACTGGGAGACGCTGTCGCTCAGGTGGTGGTCAAGCGCTGCCCGGTGAAAATGGCCATGGTGGGACAGCAGGATGTCTTCGGAGAATCCGGCAAACCGGACCAGCTGAGAGAAAAATACGGCATGACCGCAGAGGACATCATCGCCGCGGCGAAGTCCCTGATCTGAGGCCCGGCCGAACATATCACAGGACACGAAGTGAATTCGCAGAACACCGCTGCGGGTTCACTTTTTTCTTCACCATTCCGTCACAAACAGAACCTTTTTCCACCTATATGTTGGTTGGATTTGCTGTTTTGACTTGGAATTCCCAACTACATGTAGTATAGTTATCATGTATCGGTATCTGCTTTCGGACCAGGCAAAGGCAGGCCTGCCTTTGCGCGGGAGGAACAATGACCACATCGATGATCGAATTCAAAAACGTAACGAAGTACTATAAGTCCAATGTTGGCCTTGACAATGTTTCCGTGAAGATCAACAAGGGGGACTTTGTATTTCTCGTGGGGCCAAGCGGCGCCGGCAAGTCCACCTTCATCAAACTGATGCTCAAGGAGATCGAGGCGGACCGGGGGACCATTCTGGTCCGTGGAGAGGACGTTACCCGCATGTCCGCGCGGCAGATCCCCGGCCTTCGCCGTAACATCGGCATCGTGTTCCAGGACTTCCGGCTTCTGCCGAAGAAGACGGTCTACGAGAACGTGGCCTTCGCCATGGAGATCATCCATCAGCCCAGAAAGCTGATCAAAAAGCATGTTCCTCAGGTGCTGAGCATGATGGGCATCGCGGAGAAGGCGAGGAAATACCCGGATGAGCTGAGCGCCGGAGAGCAGCAGAGGGTCGCCATCGCCCGAGCCATCGTGAACAAGCCAAGGATACTGATCGCTGACGAGCCCACCGGGAATCTGGATCCGGACACCTCGTGGGAGATCATGCAGCTTCTGAACACCATCAATCTTCGGGGTACGACCATCCTGATGGTGACCCACGCCAAGGAGATCGTCGACAAGATGGAGAAGCGGGTCATCGCCATCGAAAACGGAAGGATCGTCCGGGATGAGTTCGGCATGTACGGATACAAGCAGGCACTCATGGGGTCGGATTCCGCCTTCGACGAAACGGCGGTGAAGGAGCCAACATCACCGGCTTCCCTGACGGATACGGCGGTCAGAAGACGCAGAAACACCAGAAGCACCCCCAGAAGGACTTCCCTTCAGACGGAAAAGACGCGTTTCCGGAGAGGAGGGCAGCCCTGATGAGGACATTCTTCTATACCCTGAAACAGGCATTCCTGCAGTTCGGCAGAAACATGAACACGGGACTTGCCTCCATTTTCGCCATCACCGCCATGCTCCTCATCCTGGGAGTATTCTTTATCGGCGTTCTGAACGTGAATATGGCGGCGGAGAGCATCAAAGGGGACTACGACACCATAGAGATCTATCTCAAGGACAGCGTTTCCGAGAAGAAGGCGGACAAGATGATCGGTAAGATCAAGGAGACCGACGGGGTGGCGGACGCTTACTACAAAAGCAGGAAGGAAGCCATGAAGGAATTCCGGCAGCGCTGGGGTGAGAACGGATATCTGCTGGATAACCTGGATAAGAATCCGCTCCCGAATTCCATCGTCATCACCATCGCCGACCTGGAGAAGGCCGACGGCATCGCTGCCAGAGCTGAGGAGTTCAAAGGCACGGAGGATGTGAAGTATTACAAGGATACCGTAGACAAGCTGCTGCGGATCACCGCCTTCATCCAGTGGGCGGCCATCATTCTGATGATCTTCCTGATCGTGGTGTCCATCGTGGTGGTGTCCAACACCATCAAGCTGACGGTATTCAACCGGGCGGACGAGATCAGCATCATGAAATACGTGGGCGCCACCAACTGGTTCATCCGGGGTCCCTTCCTGGTGGAGGGGATCATCATCGGACTGATCTCCTCGGCCATCGCCCTGGGATTCACGGCGCTGATCTACCATAAACTGACTGAACTGATCGGAGACCAGTTGTTCTCGGTGTTGTCCATACCCATGGTCAACGAGAACTTCCTGGTGACGAATCTGGCGTGGATATTCCTTGCCCTGGGCGTCAGCATCGGCGCCTGCGGCAGCCTGATCTCCATGCGGAAGTTCCTGAACGCGTAGCAGGGGAGGAGGGACAGATGAACAGATGGACAGCAAGTCTGATAGCATTTATCCTCGCCCTCGTTCTCTGCGCCGGCGCGCTGGGCACCGCTTCCGGTTACGCCACGAAGGACGATCAGTCGCTGAAGGATCTGGACAAGGAGATCAAACAGAAGAAGGAGCAGCTGGAGAAGGGCGAAAAAAAAGAAAAGGAAATGATGGAGGACATCGTGGATCTGGAAGAGACCATCGATGAGCTGGATGGGGAGATCCGAAACGCCGAGCAGGATCTGGACGTGCTCAACGACGAGCTCGCCGAAGCGCAAAAGCAGGTCAAAAAACAGAACCGGAGCCTGAACAAGCGTCTTCGGACCATGTACAAGAACGGATCCGTGGGATTCATGGATGTACTCCTGAATTCGGGAAGTCTCTCGGAGTTTCTCACCAATCTGGATATGGTGCAGCGCATCCTGAAGAGCGATGAGGATGTGCTGAAGGATCTGGAGGAGGCCCACGAGAAGATCGAGAAGAAAAAAGAAGAAGTCGAGGCGCTGGAATCGGAACTGAGCTATGCCCAGAGCACGGCGAGGGATGAACGGGCCGAGGTAGCCAGACAGAAAAAAGCCCTGGAGAAGGAGAACGCACAGACCGCTGACGATATCGGCGATCTGGAGGCGGAGCGCGAAGCTCTGGAAGCGAGGCTCGCCAGAGAGAGCGCGGAGGGAAAGATCAGCAACAGCGGATCCTCTACCTACGGAGGCGGCGTGTTCCTGTGGCCGCTGCCGGCCAGTTCTCAGGTCACATCGGATTACGGCTGGCGCGACTGTCCTTTCCACGGCAGGGAGTTCCATGCCGCTATCGACATCGGCGGGGCAGCAACGGGTTCTGCCATCGTCGCATCCGCGGACGGCAAGGTGATCCACGCCGGATGGTACGGCGGCTTCGGCAATTCCGTGATCATCGACCACGGCGGCGGTCTGACCACACAGTACAACCACTGCTCCGCCGTCCTGGTGTCGGAAGGGCAGAAGGTGAGCCGCGGGGAAACCATCGCCGAGCTGGGCTCCACCGGCTTTTCCACCGGACCACATCTGGATTACCGGGTCTATAAGGACGGAACGGTGGACAGTCCGTGGAATTACCTGTAACAGAGGATAGTAATCGCATTGATATGAATGAACTGAATCAGATCATCAAACAGCTTATGGCTGACCGGGGGATCACCTCCCCCGAGGATATACGGGAATACCTCTCCGACCGTCCGAAGCGGACATGGGATCCCTTCCTGATGAAAAACATGAAAGAGGCAGTGAACCTCATTCTCGCGGAGATCGAAGGGGGAACCAGGATCTGCATCTATGGGGACTACGACGCCGATGGAGTCACCTCCGTCTGCATCCTGTACACGGTGCTGTCCAGGCTCACCGACAACCTGACCTGGTACATTCCATCCAGGTTCACCGAGGGTTACGGAATGCACCGTTCAGCCATCGACAGGCTCCACGAAGATGGCGTGGGACTGATCATCACCGTTGACTGCGGCATCACCTCCAACGATGAAGTGGAGCACGCCTCAGATCTGGGGATCAAGGTCCTGGTCACCGATCATCACAGCGTGGGAGACCAGCTTCCGGACTGCATTTGCATCGACCCCAAACAGGAGGGGGAGACCTATCCCTTCCGGGATCTGGCGGGATGCGGCGTGGCCTTCAAACTGCTCCAGGCCCTTCAGCGGCAGGCAGGCCTGCCCCGGGATGTGATCAATGAAGTGCTGGACCTCGTGGCTGCCGGTACGGTGGCGGACATCGTCCCCCTGAAGGAGGAGAACCGGACCATCGTCAAGTATGGCCTGCAAAGGCTGAACCAGCACACCCGGCTATCCCTGGCCGAGCTGGAGAAGGCCATCTCCCTGGAGAAGATAACCACGGAGAACATTTCTTTCGGCCTGGCGCCCCACATCAATGCCGCCGGGCGGATGGAGCACGCGGCAGAGGCGGTTAAGCTTCTTCTCGCCGGCCCCGATGAGACGGAACTCATTCAGGCACAGGTCCGGAAGCTGGTTTCCTGCAATGCCCGTCGCAAGACGCTGCAGGAAGATGCCTACATCAAGAGCATGGACATGATCCCCGAACAGATCCGGCGCTGGCAGGCCAGGACCGGTCTGGAGGAACTTCCTATAATATGCCTTCGGGTGGAGGGGATCCATGAAGGGATCGCCGGTATCGCGGCCGGCAAGCTGAAGGAGAGCTGCCTCAGGCCGGTGATCCTGGCTACCCCGGGAGAAAACGGTCTGCTCAAGGGTACAGGAAGGAGCATTCCCGGCGTAGATCTGTTCCGCCTCCTGGACGGCCACAGGGAACTGTTTGAGAGGGTGGGCGGACACCGCAGCGCCTGCGGGTTCACCATCGGCGAGGAGCAGTTCGCGCAGCTGCAGCCCATGCTGCTTGAGGAGACCCAGGCTTTGTACGACGAGGATCCCTCGATCCTGGAGCTGGGAGGAGAATACGACCTGGAGATCTCCCCCGGAAACGTGTCGGTGGAGCTTGCGGACGCCCTGTCCGCCATGGAGCCCTTCGGGGAGGGAAATCCCCGGCCCAGGTTCCTGATCCGCGGAGTGAAGATCCTTCAGCCCGCGTACATGGGGGAAATGCAGAACCACGCCAGGTTCCAGGCCTTCCGGGACGGAGACAGCGTATCCTGCGTGCTGTTCCGCCGGGCGGAGGAATACAGCGAGCTGATCGAGGGCAATGAACCGGTGGACATCATCGGAACGATAAAGAGTCAGGTCTGGAACGGCAGACAGAGGGTACAGATGATCATTGAGGAGATGAATGGATGAATATCAGCATTGGCAGATTTATCATAATCGTTGTGGCGGCTTTCGCGGCAGGCATCGTCCTGTCTCTGGCGGCCATGTTCGCCATTACCGGCCCCTTGAGCAGCGGGTCGGCGGGGATCGATGACGGCAAACTGAGCCAGATCAAAGGATATATCGACAAGTATTACCTGAGGGACTATGACGAACAGGATCTCATCGACAGCGCCTACCGCGGGTATGTGGCCGGGTTGGAGGATCCCTATTCCTCCTACATGACAAAGGACGAATACGAATCCTATGAGACTTCCTCCATGGGTACCTATTCCGGCATCGGCGTCACCTTTGAAATGGATGATAAGGGGAGGTACGTCATCGTTAACGTCAACAAGGGATCCCCGGCCGAAAAGGCAGGTCTGAAGGCTGGAGACTTCATGACGAAGGTGGACGGCAAGACCTACAGCGATCAGGACGTCATGGCCGCCAAGATCCGGGGGGAAAAGGGCTCTACGGTGAAGCTGACCTATGTCCGGGACGATGAGGAGAAGACCGTCAGCATCGTCCGGGATAAGATCGTTCAGCACTCCGTGGACCACAAGCTGCTGGATGAGGACACGGGATACATCGAAATAACCCAGTTCATCGACAGCACCGATACGGATTTTCTGGAGGCAATGAAGGCTGTCCAGAAGGAAGGCGCGAAGGATCTGATCCTGGATCTGCGCAATAACGGAGGCGGCCTGGTGGATGACGCCGTTGGCGTGGCGGATCAGTTCCTTGACGCCGGAGTCGTCTGCTACGTGCAGGACAAGAACGGCAAAACGGAAGAGTACACGGCCACCGACGGCAAAACGGACCTCAAGACGGTGGTGCTGGTAAATGAGAACAGCGCCAGCGCATCGGAGATCCTGGCGGCCGCCTTGCAGGACAATGGATACGAGATCGTCGGAACGAAGACCTTCGGCAAGGGAGTCATCCAGACCAGCTTTGAAATGCCTGCCGGAGACGCGGTGAAGCTGACGATCCTGGAATACCTTTCGCCGAAGAAGCACAAGGTCCACGAGAAGGGCGTGAAGCCGGACGTGAAGGTCAAGGATAAGGAGAGCACAGAGGAGGACGAGCAGCTCGAGAAGGCGGAAGAGCTGCTGAACTGAAAATAAAAGCATAACTGAAAATACTTTCGTACTTTACAGCGCGAAGTATTGACTTTAGCTCACGAAAGTGATAAACTTTAGTCAACAACAGTATGAAAGGAGTTCAGATTATGGCATATGAATCAAAATTCAAGACCGACGACATCGATGAGCTGTTCAGAGCGGTGCTGCTGTTAGAGGATGAGGAGGATTGTTACCGGTTTTTTGAGGACATCTGCACGATCAATGAGATCCATGCGATCGCCCAGCGTCTGCAGGTGGCTAAGCTGTTATCGGAGAACCGGACATACAATGAAATCGAATCCATCACCAAGGCATCGACGGCAACCATCAGCAGGATCAACAAGTGCCTGGTGTACGGCGCTGAGGGGTACCAGAGAATCCTTGCGCGAATGAAGGAAGAGGATCGGGAGTGACCGATCATAAGCAGTGAAAGATGGCGGCGCGTTGCACCGCCTTTTCATTTGGGGAAAACAGGATGAGACTCTATATCATCGAGGACTACAAAAGCAGGTATCCGCATCTTAAAGGCCGGGCGCTGACCGATGCGCTGGTGAAGGATATCCTGCAGGAGGACGGCTGCCTTGAGGCGCATGAGGAGCCGTCGATACGCCGGCTGCCGGAGGGGAAGCCAGTGTTGGACCATCCCGCAGGAGTCTGTCTTTCTGTTTCCCATACCGGGGATGTGTTCGGATGCGTCATCCACACAGATGAGGTCGGACTGGATCTTCAGAAGACAGAGCCCAGGGATATGATGCGGCTGGCCCGCAGATATTTCCGTGAAGATGAGGTGGCTCTGCTTGAGAAGTGCGGCGGTGATCTCCAGGCGAGGCAAAAGCGTTTCTTCCAGCTGTGGACGAGGAAGGAAGCCTACGGGAAGTTCACCGGCGAGGGACTGGCCGCCTTGCTGGAACGGGAGCAGATGCTCGACCGGGAGGATGTGGTCTTTCAGGACCTGTATTTTGGCGACGGACTGTACGGCTGCGTATGCAGCCGAAATAATGGAGGATAAATATGAAATTTTCTTTTCTTGTTGAAAACAGAACGGAGACGGAAGGGATCCTTGCGGAGCACGGATTATCCATCTACATCGAGACTGGTGACAAAAGGATCCTCTTTGACGCCGGCGCCTCAGATGCCTTCGCCATGAACGCGGAAAGAATGAAGGTGGACCTGTCCCAGGTGGATCTGGCGGTGGTCAGCCACGGCCACTACGATCACACCTGCGGGATCCCGCTGTTCTGCAGAACCAACCGCAAGGCACCCGTCTACATCCACAAGAACGCCTTCCGGGAATCTCACGGGTTCTCGAAGGGAGAGATCGAGGACGAGATGTGCGGGATACGCTGGAGCAATGAGCAGCGGGAGGCCGTATCGGACCGCCTCGTCTTTACCGATGGACCGGTATGGATAACCGATGACATCGTCATCAGCGGAACGATCCCGCTGGCGGAAGGATTTGAACCCACAGAGAAGTTCTACTATTTCGGTGTGGGCGGAGGGCCTGTCTTCGACGATATGTCACATGAACAGTGTCTGGTGGTCCGGGAGTCGGAGGGCCTGTATGTCTTCTCCGGTTGCTCCCACCGTGGGGTGATCTCCGCTCTGCAGTGCGCCTGCTCGCTGTTCCCGGATACGCCGGTCGCCGCCCTGATCGCGGGCATGCATCTGTATGACGCGGGGAAAAAGGAGCGGGAAGAGGTCATCCGGCAGCTCCAGTCACATCAGGTGGAACGGATCCTGCCCGTGCACTGTACCGGCATTGAAGCCATCGTCGAACTGAAGCAGGCATTTGGGGACAAATGCGTCCTGGCCATGGCGGGAGATGAATTCGTCGATGATTAGTGAGAAGCTGCTGGACCGCGCCGCCAGGTATCTGGCCTATAAGCCCCGGACCAGCCGTCAGCTTCGCAGCTATCTTGCGGAGCACGGCGCCGGAGAGGAAGAGGCGGAGGAATGCGTGAAGATGATGGAGGAGTATCATCTTCTGGATGATCTGGAGTACAGCAGATCATACATCGATACCAAGGCCCGCGAAGGTCACGGAATGAACCGGATCCGCCGGGAACTGGCGCGAAAGGGCGTGCCGGCCAGCGTCATCGAGGATGCGCTGGCAGAGATCGATGATCTTCCCGAAGAGGAGGAAACGGCCCTTGCCCAGGCACTGGCAGCCGTGGAGGGCGTGGATATTCTGAACATGGAGTATCCGGACAAACAGAAACTGATGGGCAGGATCGCCGGAAGGCTCTCCCGCAGAGGGTTTTCCGCCGAGACCGTATACCGCTCCGTACGAACAGCCTTTGCGCGGAGAGAAGAAGAGCAGAGAGGATAGACAATGGATTACAAGAACAAGATCATTCAGACGGTGAACCAGTTCTACGTGGAATGCGTGGAGGAATTCAAGGAGGCTGAACTGAAGATCGCCAGTGATTCCAAATTCCGTACGATCTTCCGGAAGAAGGACTACAAAGGGAATATCGAGCTTCTGAAGGGATGCAAGAAACGGGCCCAGCACCTGAAATTCCCCACCGGGGACATTCCGAAGGGCGACACCGACTCGAAGGAGCTGATCCGCCTCACCGAGGGGGCTATCCGTCAGTTCAACCGCCTTTGTGACGCCTATATCCAGATGCAGATCGCGCTGCAGAAAAAGGCGCAGGGCGAAGGCGTCTCCTATGCGGAGTACAAGGATATCTACCGGAGGAGCCAGGAGGAGAGCGTAGCCATGAACAGGCAGCTTCAGGAACTGGATCTGGTCTATACGGATTACATGGAGGACGCGGATTACGATGTCTACGAGTTCCTCTAGTACGGAGCAGAGAACAGTGCGTCATCAGGGGATTACAGCATGAGCATTTATGTGATTTCAGATCTTCACCTTTCGTTTTTTCCGGGGGCGGACAAGCCCATGGATGTTTTTGGCGCGCGCTGGTTCAATCATGCCCAAAGGCTGGAGCAGAACTGGCGTGAAACGGTGAGGGAGGAGGACACGGTCGTCATTCCCGGAGATATCTCCTGGGGACTGAAGCTGGAGGACGCGAAATATGACCTGGACTGGGTCGCCGCTCTGCCCGGACGCAAGATCATCCTCAAGGGAAATCATGACCTCTGGTGGAACGGCATCACGAAGATGAACAGGATGTATGACAGCATCCGGTTCCTCCAGTACGATCATGCGGAGGCGGAAGGGTGCTATATCTGCGGCAGCCGTGGCTGGCTCACGCCGGACAGCGAAGATTTCACGGCTGATGATGAGAAGATCTACCGCAGAGAGCTTCTGCGGCTGGAGAGTTCCTTAAGGAGCGCCCGGGAGGCCCTGATGAAGACCGGCGCTGACAACGGGGAAGGGGATGCGCCTCCCATCATCGGTTTCCTTCACT
The DNA here is from genome assembly GCA_902766185.1 of uncultured Eubacteriales bacterium. Taxonomy (GTDB): domain Bacteria; phylum Bacillota; class Clostridia; order Peptostreptococcales; family Anaerovoracaceae; genus Lentihominibacter. The sequence continues at coordinate 2,931 of CACXCQ010000041.1, read as the reverse complement.
TCCCGCCAGTGGCTGATCCGCGGAGCTTCTCCGGGTTTCAGCAGCTCTTTTCGGATTACGGGGTGAAGGATGTATATTACGGCCATATCCATGGGGAGGACGCCTTTCGCAACAGCGTACAGGGGGAATACCATGGGATCAACTATCATCTAGTGTCGCTGGATTATCTGAACTGCCGGCCTCTTCTGATCCGGCAGGGAGACGGTCAGGCGGAATCAGCAAAGGAGATCGCAGAATGAAAAGGATCAATCGCGCGTGCATCGTCGTTCTGGACAGTCTGGGGGTAGGAGCCCTTCCTGACGCGGCGGACTACGAAGATGCCGGGGCAGATACTCTGGGGCATATTCAGGATCTTTTTCCGCTGAGCATTCCGAACCTGCAGAGGCTTGGGCTGGGAAACGTGGAAGGAGCAGCCGGAGGAAGGCTCAGGACGGATTCACCAGTAGGAGCCTACGGCAGATTCGGCGAATCGTCCGCGGGAAAAGACACCATCACCGGACACTGGGAGATCGCCGGGATCGAAACGGATGTGCCGTTTCTCACCTTCAGCGAGGGCTTCCCCCAGGAGCTGATGGACGCCTTCGTCCGCGAATCGGGATACGACTATCTGGGCAACGAGTTCGCCTCCGGCACGGAGATCATTCAGCGGCTGGGCGAGGAGCATGAGCGTACGGGAAAACCCATCATCTATACCTCCGCGGACAGCGTGTTCCAGATCGCGGCCAATACGGCGGTGATCCCTCTGGAGGAGCTGTACAGGCTTTGCCAGATCGCAAGAAAGCTCTGCGTTGGGCCATACGCTGTAGGCCGGGTCATCGCAAGACCCTATATCCTCACGGAACAGGGCGAGAGGATCCGCACATCGGACAGACGGGATTACGCCCTGAAACCGCCGAAAAAGACCCTTCTCGACATTCTTAAGGAGGATGGTCAGACCGTATATTCCATCGGCAAGATCAGCGACATCTTCAACGGCAGCGGCGTGACGGTCTCCGTACACACGGACAACAACGATGACGGGGTGACGAAGACCATCGAAGCTCTGAAAAAGGATTTTGGCGGCCTCATCTTCACGAATCTGGTGGACTTCGACTCCAAGTTCGGCCACCGCAGAGATCCGGAGGGATATGCGAAAGCCATCGAGGACTTCGACCGCAGGCTTCCGGAGATCCTGGAGGCCATGAAGGAGGACGACCTTCTGATTCTCTGTTCCGATCACGGCAACGATCCGGTACATCACGGGTTCAATCATACAAGAGAGTATATCTTCGGGCTCTTTGCCGGCAGTCAGGTGAAGCCGGGAAAGGATCTGGGAACCGGCAGCTCATTTGGCGATATCGGACAGACGGTCCTGGACTGCCTCACGGACGGAAAGAAAGAGACCTCTGTCGGCAAAAGCCGCCGCAGGGAGATTCTACAGGAGGATGAATCATGATGAAGAACGGGTACAGATGGCTTATGCTCGTCCTGGTCCTTGGCCTTGCCGCTATCGGGTTCTGCTCATGCGGAGAGGAAGAGGAGGCACAGGAGGAGCCAACCAGCTTCGAACTGGCACTGATCACAGATGATTCAGGTATAAATGACGGGTCCTTCCATCAGATCACCTGGGAGGCTATTCAGGCCTTTGCCGAGGAAAACGGGATGACCTGCCAGTACTATGAGTCGGAAGACAAAGAAAGCAAATACCTGAAGGCCATCCGCCACGCGAAGCAGAAGGGGGCCAAGCTGGTGGTCCTGTCCGGAAACAGATTCGAGACCGTCGCCTATAAGGCCCAGAACGAATACAAAGATCTGCTGTTCGTCCTCATCGACGGCGTTCCCAGAGACAAGGATTACAACTATGAGACCGCCTCAAACTCCACCGGAGTGCTCTTCGCGGAGGAGCAGGCCGGATATCTTGCCGGATACGCCGCCGTATGCGAAGGATATACTGAGCTCGGGTTCATGGGAGGTGACGCCCTCCCTCCGGTAAAGCGATACGGCTATGGATTCGTTCAGGGCATATCCGCGGCAGCGAAGGAAAAAGGCGTGGAGAACGTGAACGTGAAATACACCTATCTCGGAACATTCGATGCCTCGGATGAGATCGAATCCGAGAGCTTCGGCTGGTACGACGAAGGGACCCAGGTGATCTTCGCCTGCGGAGGTACCATCGGAGAATCGGTGATGGCGGCTGCAGATACTTCGGGAGGGAAGGTCATCGGTGTTGACGGAGACCAGAGCGCCATGTCCCAGTCGGTGATCACCTCCGCGGAGAAGAACATCGCAAGAGCCATGACGGACATTCTGAAGAACTACAAAAGGAACAATTTCCAGGGGGGAGCGATCCTGAATTACTCCGCCGAGAACAACGGCGTGGCTCTGGAGATGACCAACGCCAGACTGAACACATTCGACCAGGAGACCTACAAGCAGATCTACAAGGAGATCAAGAGCGGACAGCGCGAGATATCCAAGGATACGGACGCGAAAAACGTGGAGGACCTCGCCGGAGAAGGGGTGAAGATGCAGATCTTCGACGAATGATCACCACTGAAAAGAAAAGGACACGGCGGAAGAACCTGAAAACGGGAGATGCCGTGTTTTTTTGTCTAATTCATGGTAACTGCTTGAAATCTGCATAGATGATGCTTTAATATAATAATGTAATAAATTCACAGAAAATTCAGTCCTTATTTATCTGCGGAGGCAATAGCCATGAAAAAGATAATCAGAACAAGGATCGTCATCACTCTGCTTGCGTTGGCGGTGTTTCTGGGAGTGCTGCCCGGAATCGCGTTCGCGCAAGAAGGAAACCTGAGCGGAAGGGGCTTGCCAACCGACCCATATCAAATCCACGACTATCAGGACCTGAAGGCATTCGCCAAAATCGTCAATGGAATGCATCAGGACATCCCCAAAAACGCCTCTGCCTGTGCCGTGCTTGAAGCG
>CACXCQ010000040.1 GCA_902766185.1 uncultured Eubacteriales bacterium | reverse complement strand
CAAGGGCATTCCTTCCCCAGCCGGCACATCTTCTGCATGTTCCTCATCGCCACTACGGTCTTCTATTTCTATCCTCTGGCCGGCGTTCTCATCGGTCTCGTCGGCGTCGCTCTGGCCTTCAACCGCGTGATGGGCGGCGTACACTTCGTCAAGGATGTGGCTGCCGGCGCCCTCATCGGCGTACTCTGCGGCATCGTCGGATTCTACGTGATCCTTCCCCTGATCACCGGCTGATCAGAAGCCGAAGCATCGTCCGCACACCTCCGGGCAGGGGTCCGCTTCACTGATGGACGCGCAGTAGGCCTGGCATTTCTCCCGGTCGATGCCCTCCTCCGCGATGGCGCCGCCGGGGCACGCCTCGATCATTTCCCTGCTGCACCGCACACCTCTCGCGCCGGCGAAGCAGCATTCCGTCAGGATCTGCTGGAACTTTTCCTCCAGCACCTCGGCATCCACAGGCTCGGGCTTTTTCAGGAACACGCCGTCGGTCATCATGGTCCCCACCCGGCCGCCGTATCCGTACTCCGTCCGCAGGGATCCTGCCGGTCCGAAGGTCCCGATCTCCGCAAGGCGCCCGGCGATCTTATTTGACCAGTTGTACCGGTGCAGCTTCCTGTTCCAGTCCATCATGGTGCTGCAGCGGGAATAGATTCTTCCCACCTTCGTCAGCATCTCCGCGATGGCGGCATTGACTTCCATGGCCAGCCAGCGGGACTCGCTGATTGCGGTGAGCCAGTCCGGATTCGTCTTCTCCTCCCCCTGTCCTGCCTTTGGGATATCCTCCGCAAAGGGCAGGTAATACACGATGAGGGTATAGCCCGGGCGCCAGATGTGCTTCGGGTGGTCGTTCTCTCCCCGCGCGAAGAAAGTGTCGAACATGGGATGGACCGTGCTGATGTAGCGGACCTGCGGCTCGCCGAAGGCAGTCTTCACGTCCTCCCTGGACTGGTACGCTTCCACGGTCTGGCGGACTTTATTCTCGATTCTTCTTTTAATGATGTCTTCCATAGTCTCATCTCCTGGCTCAGTATGCCATTATTATTCACTATATTCACAAAATTCGCAACACCAAATTCCACTAAAATCAGTAATTATGCAAAAAAGTTCTTGATTCTTATTCACAAAAGTGTATAATGATTCATGTAGTTTTTATGTGCTTTAACCGTTATCGTGCTTTGAGGAGGAATTAATTATGGCAAAAGAAAAAGTAGTACTGGCGTATTCCGGCGGATTGGACACATCCGTCATCATGAAGTGGTTGACCGAGAAGTATGACTATGATGTCATCGCCGTCTGCTGCAATGCCGGACAGAAAGAAGATTTTGACGCGATCGAGAAGAAGGCCATGGCCACAGGCGCCATCAAGGCCATCACCATCGACCTGAGAGAGGAATTCATCACCGATTACATCTGGCCTACACTGAAGGCGGATGCGATCTACGAAGGAGTATATATGCTGGGCACCTCTATGGCCAGGCCGCTGATGGCCAAGAAGCTGGTGGAGGTCTGCGAGCAGGAGGAAGCCTTCATCATCGTCCACGGCTGCACCGGCAAGGGCAATGACCAGGTACGTTTCGAGGCTTCCATCAACGCCCTGAACCCGGCCATCACCGTTTTCGCTCCCTGGAGATCCCCGGAATGGGATTTCTCCTCCAGAGAGGAAATGATCGAGTACGCGGAGTCCAGAGGCATTCCCATCAGCCAGTCCAACGCGAAGATCTACAGCCGTGACGAGAACGTCTGGCACATCAGCCACGAGGGCGGCGAGCTGGAGAACCCCTGGAACGAGCACCTGAAATCCATCCACGTGCTGAGCGTGGCACCGGAGGATGCTCCGGACGAGCCCACCTATGTGGACATCGACTTTGAACAGGGTGTTCCGGTAGCCATCGACGGCGAGAAGCTTTCGCCCATCGATCTGCTGGCGAAGGTCAACGAGCTGGGCAGCAAGAACGGCATCGGCACGGTGGACATCATCGAGAACCGTCTGGTGGGCATGAAGTCCAGAGGCGTCTATGAGACTCCGGGCGGAACCATTCTCTTCGCGGCCCATCAGGGTCTTGAGCAGCTGATTCTGGACAGGGATACCACCCAGTACAGAATGATCGTTGCCCAGAAATTCTCCCAGCTGGTCTACGACGGCCTCTGGTTCACACCGCTGCGGGAAGCCATCAGCGCATTCGTGGACAAGACGCAGGAGCAGGTCACCGGCACCGTGAAAATGAAGCTGTACAAAGGCTGTGCATACGTGGCTGCCAGGAAGTCGCCGTACTCCCTGTACAATGAAGAATTCGCCACCTTCAGCAAGGATGACGTATACAACCAGAGCGACGCGGAGGGCTTCATCAACCTGTTCTCCCTGCCGCTGAAGATCCGGGCTATCCAGAAGCTCACCGTGGAAGGCGGCGCGCCGAAGCACGAGAGTCTGGAATGGAAGGTCCTGAAGGGGAGCGACTTCATCGAATAATCTGCACTCCTCAAGCTGCGGGAAACCGTAGCAAGAAGCACCATAAAAGGAAAAGGCCTGGCCGGGCAACCGGTCAGGCCTTTTCCCCTTTTCTCTATTTCGCCTTGCTCTCGCAGTACCGGCAGCGATAGACGCGGTTCTTCCGGTCGGTGAGCTTGAACACCTGCGGCAGCTCCTGCTCGACGGTGGTGATGCAGCGGGGGTTCTTGCATTTGATGATGTCCACCACTTCCTCCGGCAGTTCCGGATGCCTGCGCTTGGCCAGCTTTCCTCCTTCGATGATGTTCACCGTGATGCCGGGATCCACGTATCCCACCGCGTCCAGGCTCAGGTCGATGAGCTTATCGATCTTGAGGATATCCTTTCTTCCCATCTTCCTGCTGGGGGCGTTCTGGATCAGCGCCACCTCGCATTCCAGCCTGTCCAGATTCAGGATGTTGTAGAGCTTCATGCCCTGTCCTGCCTGGATGTGGTCCAATACGATACCGTCTTCGATTCTTCCAATGATCATAGTCGTTCTCCTCCTCGCTTATGCCGCTGCCTCTTCCAGTAACTTCAGGATCAGTGCCATCCGAATGAACTTCCCGTTGCGCACCTGTTCGAAATACCGCGCCCGGGGATCGTCGTCCACTGCCACGGAGATCTCGTTGACTCTGGGAAGGGGATGCAGGATGGAAAGATCTTCTTTCGCGTTCTCCAGCTTGTCCGGCGTCAGGATGTAGCTGTCCTTCAGGCGGAGGTAGTCCTGCTCATTGAAGAACCGCTCCCGCTGTACTCTCGTCATATACAGGACATCCAGCTGGGGCATGAACTCCTCCAGATCATCGGTCTCCGTAAACTCCAGGTTTTTTCTGATCATGGTCTCGTACTTGAGGTATTCGGGAATGCACAGCTCCTCGGGGGAGATGAGGATGAACCGGTTGCCCGGGTAGCGGGACATGGCGTTGATGAGGGAGTGGACCGTACGGCCGAATTTCAGGTCCCCGCAAAGCCCGATGGTCAGGTGATCCAGCCGGTCCTTTTCCCGGCTTATGGTGAGCAGGTCCGTCAGCGTCTGGGTGGGGTGGTTGTGGCCGCCGTCTCCGGCATTGATCACCGGCACGGTGGATCTGCGCGTTCCCGCAACGGGCGCGCCCTCTTTCGGGTGGCGCATCGCGATGATGTCCGCGTATGCTCCCACGGTCCGGATCGTATCCGACACGCTCTCTCCCTTGGCCGCCGAGGAGCTCTGGGCCTCCGAAAAGCCCAGCACGTTCCCGCCCAGCTCATACATGGCCGCCTCAAAGCTCAGCCGCGTCCTGGTGGACGGTTCGAAGAACAGTGTCGCCAGCTTCTTGCCGGCGCAACGGCTGGAGTACGCCTCCGGCCGGGCGATGATGTCCTTCGCCACTTCGATCATCTCGTCCAGTTCCTCAATGCTCAGATCCATAATGTCGATCAGATGTCTCAATTCTCTACCTCCTGTATTCCTTATTTTTATAAACTGTTCCGGAAATCCATCAGCTGCGCGATGTCGTCCTCGCTGATATAGCCTTCTTCTGCCGCCGCCGCGGCCACCGCGTCGAAGTCCGTCAGACTGCGGTACTTCAGATCTTCCTGCGCAAAGGCTGTGCGGGCCTTCTTCAGATCGTAGGTGAAGATGCAGGCGACGCCGATCACCTCGGCACCTGCCTCCTGCAGCGCCCTGGCCGCGCTGATCACACTGCCTCCGGTGGAGATCAGATCTTCCACCACCACCACTTTCTGGCCCGGACGCACCCTGCCTTCAATGCGGCTTCCCCGTCCGTGATCTTTGGCCCCGGAGCGAACGTATCCCATGGGAAGCCCCATGACATATCCCGCGATGGCTGCGTGAGGGATCCCTGCCGTCGCCGTTCCGAACAGAGCCTCTGCCTCCGGGTATTCTTCCCGGATCAGTTCCACCAGCCCCTCCTCGACGATCTGTCTTTCCTGCGGGCTGGTGAGCACCAGCCGGTTGTCGCAGTAGACTGGGCTCTTGATCCCGCTGGCCCAGGTAAAGGGTTCTTCCGGGCGGAAGAACACCGCCCCGGTGGCAAGTAGTGCTTTCGCTGTCCTCTTTCTCATTCGTACCTCCTTGCTGTTGATCCTATAGCGATCGCCGGATGTCTCCCGGCTCGTTATTCCGCAAACTCCCGCATGCACTGCAGGTAGGCCGAAGCCGGGTCTGCCGCTCCGGTGATGCTCCTTCCCACCACGATGTAGTCGGAGCCCAGCTGTCTGGCCATGGCCGGCGTCGTGACCCGGCTCTGATCCCCGGCTGCGTCCCCTTCCAGCCGCACCCCCGGGGTGACGGTGATGAAGTCCTTCCCCAGACGCTGGTGCACCGCCGGTGCCTCCAGCGGGGAGCATACGACTCCGTCCAGACCCGCTCTGCCGGCGTGTTCCGCGTAGGCTGCCACCACTTCCTCCATGGGACGTTCGATGAGCAGCTCTTCTTTCAGCTGGCTCCCGGATGTAGAGGTGAGCTGCGTCACCGCGATGAGCAGCGGTCTTTTCGCCCCGCGCTTCGGCTCGTCTTCGCTGCCGCTGTTCAGCCCGCGCAGGGCCGCCGCCATCATCTTTTCCGTGCCGGCAGCGTGGACGTTGCACATGTCCGCCCCCAGGCCGGCGAGGACCCGCATGGCCTTCTCCACGGTGTTGGGGATGTCGTGAAGCTTCAGGTCCAGAAACACCCGGTAGCCGCTTTTCTTGAGCTGCCTTACGATCTGCGGTCCCGCCGCGTAGAAGAGTTCCATCCCGACTTTCAGGAAGGGCTTCCTCTCCATGCCCTCAAAGTGTCCGAGAAAGTCGAACAGTTCCTTTTCGCTGCTGAAATCGCAGGCGATGATCACATCTTTTCCCATGGTTCCTTACTCCTTTCCAAACTCCCGCAAACTCGTGATCCCGTACTTCTCCATGACCGCCGGCAGTTGCCGGATGATGTCCCGGCACGCGAAGGGATCGACCAGGTTTTGCGAGCCGATCTGCACCGCCCGGGCACCGGCCATCATCATTTCCAGAACGTTCTCCGCGCTGGCGATTCCGCCGCAGCCGATCACCGGAATGTCCACTGCCCGGCTGACCTGATGCACCGCCCGCAGCGCCACCGGAAAGACCGCCGGCCCCGAAAAACCGCCCATCATGTTCGCCAGCACAGGCTGTCTGCTCCGAAGATCGATGCGCATCCCCAGAAGCGTATTGATGGCGGTAAGTCCGTCCGCTCCAGCCGCTTCGCATGCCCGGGCGATTTCGGCGATGTCCGTGACGTTGGGGGAAAGCTTGGCGATCACCGGCTTGTCCGTCACCTTCCGCACTGCGCTGATCACCTCTTCTGCCGCCTTCGGGTCCGTCCCAAAAGCCATGCCGCCGTCCTTCACGTTGGGGCAGGAGATGTTCACCTCCAGCCATCCCACCTGATCGCATGGCTCCAGCTTCTCCGCCACCCGGGCGTATTCCTCCGGCGATCCACCGCAGACGTTGGCCATCACCGGCTTGTGAAACACCTTTGCCAGCGCCGGCAGTTCCTCCTCGATCACCGCGTCCACCCCGGGATTCTGCAGGCCTACGCTGTTGAGCATGCCCATCTCACATTCCGCGATCCGGGGCATTGGATTCCCGAATCTCGGCTGTTCTGTCGTCCCCTTGAAGGAGAAGGTCCCCAGCACGTTGATGTCATACAGCTCCGCGAACTCCCGTCCGTAGCCAAAGGTCCCGCTGGCCGCCATCACCGGGTTATCCAAGCCGATCCCGCAAAGGCTGGTGCGAAGTCCGCTTCTGTCCTTATGTTCTATTCCCAGACGATCTCACTCCTCTCCAGCACCGGCCCTTCCT
>CACXCQ010000039.1 GCA_902766185.1 uncultured Eubacteriales bacterium | reverse complement strand
GCCCACGCTGGCCGCTACCCGGTAGACCCCGGGCATGCCTTCCAGGTCGATGGGCTGGGCCTTGAGGGTGTATGTGGTCACATCCTTTGTCATTGCCATGGCCTGCGTCCCTGCCGGGTCAGCCTGCGCCATGATGGCGCTTCCCCCCGCCAGAAGAGCCGCCGCCATCAGCAGTGAAAAGATCGTCCTTCGTACAGATTTCACGTTCATTTCGTGCTTGCTCCTTACATCCCGTTACTGGATCATTTTGATTTGTCTGCGGCGCATTACAGCATGTGCGCGATGAGCTCTTCTCTCGGGGTCTCACACAGATAGCAAGGCGGAATGTCAAAGATGGTCCTGCCGCCGCTTTCCCCGGCCTGGTTCAGCCGCAGAGCTGCTCTGGCGATGGCCGTCAGAACGCTTCCGGTGAAGAAGGGGTTGGAATCCAGGTTCAGGGAGAACTCCACGGTGTTGTTGAACTCGCCCTGCTGACCGGTGACGCCGCTGCGCAGGACGCTGCCGCCGTGGGGCAGTCCCGCGTGCTCGCTGTCCATCTCCTCCTGGGTGATGAAGGTCACGGTGGTGTCGTAGTCCGCGAAGTAGTTGGGCATGGTGACGATGGCTTCCTCGATGGCCGCCAGATCAGCGCCCTCCTCTGCCACCACGAAGCACTCTCTGGTGTGCTTTTCCCGGGTACTCAGCTCAGGATTCTCTCCCGCACGGACTCTCTCCACGGCTTCTTCGACCGGCACGGTATACTGACGGGCATCCGCTACTCCGTCGATCCGGCGGATCGCATCGGAATGGCCCTGGCTGACGCCTCTTCCCCAGAAGGTGTAGTCATTGCCGTTGGGCAGAGCCGCGTTGGCATAGAGTCTCGCTACGGAGAACAGGCCCGGATCCCAGCCCACGGAGATCACACCGACGTTGCCTGCAGCCTTTGCGGCCGCGTCTACCGCCGCCAGATGTTCCGGAATGTTGGCGTGTGTGTCGAAGCTGTCCACCACGTTGAACTTCGCCGCGATCTGCGGCGTCATCTCCGGCAGATCCGTCGCGCTTCCGCCGCACAGGATCATCACGTCGATGTCGTCCGTCATCTCATCCATCTTCTCCATGGGGAGCACCGGCGCGTCCGCCTCGATCTTCACCGATTCCGGATCCCGACGGGTGAACACCGCCACCAGCTCCATGTCTCCGGCCTGCATCACCGCGGACTCAACGCCCCGGCCCAGATTGCCGTAACCTACGATACCTACTCTCATTTTTACCTAACCTCCTTGTATTTCAATGTATATTTAACATGATTATGATATCTAGAATTATAGCACAAAAGGCAAACGGCAGACGCTTTTTTTCACAGTTCGCAGGCAATCATATCCTCGAAATTCTGCGCCCGGATGACCAGCCGTGACTGTCCTCCGCTGACCATGACCATGGCCGGCTTCGGCACCCGGTTGTAGTTGGAGGCCATGGAGTAATTGTAGGCACCGGTGCCCAGCACGGCGATGATATCCCCGCGCACCGGCTTTTGCAGATAGATATTCTCGGCGATGCGGTCGCCGCTCTCGCAGCACCGGCCGGCCACGGTGCACAGATAAGTCTGCTCCTCGTTCATCCGGGAGGCGTTGGTCATGGTGTAGTCCGCCCTGTACAGCGCGAACCGGATGTTATCCGTCATGCCTCCGTCCACCGTGACGTAGTTCAGATACCCGTCGATCTCCTTCACGCCGGTGGTCTTGTACAAAGTCAGGCCAGCGTTTGCGGCAACGCTTCTTCCCGGCTCCATCAGGATCCTGGGGAGCGGATAACCAAAGGCTGTACAGCCTTTGCGCAGATGCTCCCCGATGCGGCGGATGTTTCCCTCGATGTCCACCTGCGGGTCCTCCTCGGTGTAACGGACCCCGAAGCCGCCGCCCAGGTTGAAGACCTCCGCCGTGAACCCGAACTGCGTCCGCATGTCCGCCGCGAAGTCCAGCAGCCGGTCCACCTGGTCCAGAAACGGCTGGGCCTCAAAAATCTGCGAGCCGATATGGCTGTGATAACCTTGCAGCCGCACGTTTCTGAGCTCTCTGGAACGGGCCACGAACCGCGCCGCCTGGCCGGTGTCCACCGCGACGCCGAACTGTGAGTCGATGCGGCCGGTGTTGATCTTCTCCTGGGTGTGGGGATCGATGCCCACGGTGATCCGCAGAAGGATGTTCTGGATGATGCCAGCTTCCCCGGCGATGCGGTCCAGCGCCTCCAGCTCGTTTTCATTGTCCACGATGAACCAGCCCACCCCGTTCTCGATGGCGTAGCGGATGTCCCAGTCCGTCTTGGCCGTGCCGTGATAGTACAGGTTCGCCGGATCGAAACCCCCGGCCAGTGCCGTGTATATCTCTCCGGGAGAAACCACGTCCGCGCCGAAGCCTTCGGATTCGATGATGGGATACAGCCCCTTGAAGCAGAGGGCCTTCCCCGCGAACAAAGGCTGGCTCCCCTCGGGCAGATGTTCTGCCATGGCCTGCGTGTACGCCCGGCAGTTCTGCCGAAGCTGGTCCTCGTCCATGACGTAAAGCGGGTTGCCGTATTCTTCGGTGAGGGCCACCGTGTCCACCCCGCCAATGGTCAGGTGGCCCGCTGTATTGATGTCCAGATTGTCGTATAAAAGCATCGTATTTCTTCTCCTTCGTCTGTGTGCGGCCGGCCTCGCCATCTACCAGCCTTACCATCGGCCGGCCCGCCACTGCCTTTACAGCCGGATGCCGGCGTTAATCATCGATGTCCGTAGCCGCTCCGCATTGGCGCCTTCCATGGCGTAAAGCGGCGACCGCAGATAGTTCTCACAGAATCCCATGTAGCTCATGGCCGCCTTCACCGGGATCGGGTTGACCTCGCAGAAGAGCGAGTGGATCAGATCGTTATACTGGAACTGCATTTCCATCGCCCGCTGGGTGTCCCCGTTCAGATAGGCCATGACCATGTCGTGGGTCTGCTGAGGAAGAAGGTTGCTGAGCACGGAGATGACGCCGATCCCGCCAACGGACATGAGGGGAACGATCTGGTCATCGTTGCCGGAGTAGAGGTCCAGCTGACCGTTCGTTCTGGCCATCATGTCGGTGATCTGGGAGATGTTGCCGCTGGCCTCTTTGACCGCCACGATGTTCTCGTGCTCCGCCAGTCTGACATAGGTGGCCGGCTCGATGTTGACGCCGGTCCTTGAAGGTACGTTGTAAAGGATCACCGGCGCCCCCGCCGCGTCCGCATATTCATAATAGAGTCTCACCAGACCGTCCTGGGTCGCCTTGTTGTAATACGGCGTGACCACCAGCACAGCATCCGCGCCCCGTTCCACGCAGCCTCTTGTCAGCTGCAGTCCGTAGGCCGTGTCGTTGCTGCCGGTGCCGGCGATGACCGGGACCCTGCCGTCGGTGCGTTTCACTGCGTATTCCACCACATCCTTATGCTCCTGGTCAGAAAGTGTCGATCCCTCGCCGGACGTCCCCGCGATGATCAGGGCATCGACTCCGTTTTCGATCTGCCAGTCGATGAGCGGTCCGAAGCTGTCATAGTCCACTCCGTGCTCCGTCATCGGTGTGATCAGTGCTGTTCCTACGCCTGTGAATACTCTTGCTTTTGTCATTTCTCTGTTTCCTCCTGGTTGCTGCGCGTTCCGCGTTTTTCGCATTTTCCCTCGCGCGGCGCGCGGTTACAATAACATCAACGATTACGTGTTGCTATTGAGATCGGGCCGGAATCAAGGCCGAAATCTAGGCCGGAATCAAAAGAGGCGGCTCCACCGGTTTCCCGGCCGACGTCGCCTCTTCTCCCCCGCTGCATCCCAAAAAGACTCCGCAGGGAATGAAAAAGGCGACTTCTCGAAGTCGCCACCTGTCAATTCTCCCGAAACGATTCCCGCAGGTACGGTGCTCCCCGTGTCCCGGCAGTTTCGTTCGGCTTGATCGCCCAGGATAGCTCTCCGCAAATTCTTGTTGTCCCTTCGCTTCCCGCAAGATCAGCGTTACCGCTCTCCCGCGTCCGCTTCGGAACTCTTCGCGACAGTCGAACGAATCTTATTTCGTCCTCCCAGGGCTGCACCCCATGCAGCAGGTGTTCCCTTCGGCGCCTGCCCCTTTCGCCCCGCCGGCTCTGCATCGCCTTGGCGAGGGTACTGATGACTCAGCGCATCCTCTATCTCAACGACGCCATATTACTCCTCTCCCAAAGGCTTGTCAATCCCTTTTCGGCACTTTTTTGTTGTTTTTCCACAAATTTTCTCTGATTCTACCGTGTTTTTCGTATAATTCCACGAAAAAACGTGACCTTCCTATCCGCACGATTGGTCGCCCCGCCCCCACGACCATCGGATGTCCGATCGAAGTGTCGGCCATCGGTC
>CACXCQ010000038.1 GCA_902766185.1 uncultured Eubacteriales bacterium | reverse complement strand
TCGTACAACGGCGTGCGTGCGGCCCGCAAAGCCGGCGGAACCGTGTTCATGGTGCCGGATCTGCTGGAGCCGACGGAGGAGATGAGGAGCCTCGCCGACTGGATCTTCGGCTCCCTTCTCGATGTGATAAAAAATTTACAAGGGGAATGATGTTAATCAGACAGGAGGTAAAACAATGAGCAAAGTAAACGATTTTCTGAGTGAAGCGGGTGTGTTTTTCCTGGCAACGGCGGACGGCGATCAGCCGAAGGTCAGACCGCTGGGGGCGCACATGGAGATGGACGGCAAGGTGCTGTTCGGCGTCGGCGACTTCAAGGACGTGTACAGGCAGATGGTCGCCAACCCAAAGGTCGAGATCGTGGCCTGCAAGCCGGACGGGCACTGGCTGCGCTACACCGGCAAGGTGGTCTTCGAGACGGATCCGAAGTACGCGCAGGCCGCGCTGGACGCCATGCCGGACCTGAAGAACATCTACAACGAGACCACCGGGAAGAAGATGATGATGTTCCATCTGGAGGATGCGACGGCCGTCGACATCGCCATGATGGGCGAGGGGGAGAACCTGCTGGATTAAGCAAAGGCAGGGCAGAAAGGAGTTTTGCATGAACGATATCATCAAGGCAATGGAGGAACGCCGCAGCATCCGCAAGTTCAAGCCGGACATGCCGGCGAAGGAGGATCTGGAGCAGATCATTGAAGCGGGGCTCTTCGCGGCCAGCGGAAAGAACGAGCAGGCGGTGATCACCATCGCCGTGACCAACAAGGAGCTGCGGGACAAGCTGACGAAGGACAACCGGGCCGTCGGCGGATGGGATGAGAGCTACGATCCCTTCTACGGCGCGCCGGTGATCCTCATCGCCCTCGGCCGCAAAAGCAGGACCACCTACGTCTACGACGGAAGCCTGGTCATCGGCAACATGATGCTGGCAGCCCATTCCCTGGGACTTGGGAGCATCTGGATCCACAGAGCAAAAGAAGAATTCGAAACCGAAGAATACCAGGCTTTGCTTAAGGATCTGGGGATCGAAGGCGAGTGGGAAGGCATCGGCCACTGTGCCGTCGGATACATGGACGGCGAACTGCCGAAGGCCCCTGCCCGCAAGGACGGCCGGGTTTACTGGATCGAATAGACCGGGCTCCGATACCGCTAAAAAAAGGTCAGTTCAGTGAGCTGACCTTTTTTGTTGCCTAAAGAAAAGCCCGCTTTTCTGCGGGGTTCGGTTCGCTTTTTTGAATCCGAGCGTGCGTGATCAACACGGGGCGCCCTCGAATGCCTGGACCTCCTCAATGGTTAGATCCGTGGAGAGGCTGTGGATAAGCAAGCCTGGCGGTGGGCAGGTGAGGCAGTGCCTCAGCTGTCCACGGGCAGGCGCCGGTTATCCCCAACCTCTCCACATATTTACTTCTCTGCATCTGAATTGGTCCGCCCCGATCTCACCGCGCTGTCCGCCGGCCCCCAC
The DNA here is from genome assembly GCA_902766185.1 of uncultured Eubacteriales bacterium. Taxonomy (GTDB): domain Bacteria; phylum Bacillota; class Clostridia; order Peptostreptococcales; family Anaerovoracaceae; genus Lentihominibacter. The sequence continues at coordinate 1,800 of CACXCQ010000038.1, read as the reverse complement.
ATGAGGCCGGTGTGGACAGCTGTCAGGCGAGTGAGATCGAGAGGCGGACTCCAGGAGCGCCTATGCGCGAATGGGTCATGTGATTCCTAGCATCTTGAGGGGTAATGTCCCTTCTCGTGTCCACGAGGAAGAACAGGGACACAACGGCTGAGAGAAAATGTCCCTCGTCTCGTCCATGAGGAAGAACAGGGACACAATGGCCGAGAGAAAATGTCCCTCATCTCGTCCATAAGAATGAGTAGGGACATAGTGGCCGTGAGATAATGTACCTCCTTGCAATCATGAGGATAAGGAGGGACACTGCGCATGTGATAATAGCATCGCATACGCACAGTTTGTCGGATCGAAGCTGAGATAACGGCTTACTATATCGGGAGGAATATCGACTTCGTTTTGATTCCATGGGCCGACAAGCTCATTCGCTCAGACAGGAGCGAATGAGAGTCCGCAATCCGAGCGCGCACGCCTTTCAGCCGACCACACCGGTCTTAAGTAGGGACCGGTGGCCGGCGCGGCGCGATCGGGGCGGACTGATCAATAAGCAAAGAGATAAACGCGGGAGAGGTTGTGGATAACCAGCGCCTGGCGGTGGACAGCTGAGCTGCGCTTCACCTGCCCACCGCCAGGCTTGCTTACCCACAACCTCTCCACGCAGCAAGCCAGATTATCCTCCCCGCCCTGGTCGAGTAACGAATGGGTCACGAAATGAAGAATCCATGGGTAACTGTTACCTACGGGTTCTCTGAATCGTGACCCATGGACAGATCAGTTTTCGAAAAAGCATAGGGCACGATTCCCGGAAGTCATGGGTCACAGTTACCTACGGTTTCGCGGAATCGTGACCTATCTCATAGGATCCCTTTCATTTCGCTCCTGAACGCGGAGCCTAATCATCGCATAGAGACGCACGATATGATAAAATACATATAGATCCAACCAATTCAAATTCTGCGGGAAAGTGACATGAAAACTATAGCAGCACTGATCATCGTCATACTTGCCATACCGGTATGCTATTTCTTTTACCGGAATGCACTTTCAAGGAGCAAAAGCAACAAGACAAGTCTCTTCGGCTCGTTCAACGCCGAATACAGAGACGACAACCTTGGGAAAATGACGCCCGCAGCACTGGAAGGGCTCGAAGAAGCGGCAAGAAGAAAAAAGCAATCAGAAAAAGGAGATCACCACATGGGACACTACGTGAAACACGAAGACGCTAAGCCGGAGATCATGAACAACGGAATCACCAAACGCATCCTGTCATACGATGACAGTCTGATGGTTGAAGAACTCATCTTCGTTGCCGGAGCGCAGTCTAAGACCCATACCCACACGCCGGTGCAGATCCCCTACGTGAAAAGCGGGGTGTTCGAATTCACCGTCGGCGACGAGTCATTCGTCCTGTGGGAAGGAGACACCGCATACATGGGCCCGGACGTGCCGCATTGCGTCAAGTGCATCGAAGAGGGCACGCTGGTCGTGTCTTTCTCGCCCGTGCGGGAGGACTACCTGTAACGCATAAGGTTCGCCAGGGAGGAATGAACAAATGCCTTTGTACTTCATAAGAAACGATATCACCAGAATGGAAACGGACGCGGTCGTGCTCCCGGCCAACCCACTGCTCGAGCCGGGCCCGGGAACCAGCAAGGCGATCTACGTCGCCGCCGGCCAGAAACGGCTGGAGGGTGAACTGCGGCTCCGTTATCCGGACGGGTGCGAAATGGGAAAAGCGGTGATCACCCACGGTTTCGATCTGCCTGCGAAATGGGTCATTCACGCGGTCTGTCCGCAGTGGCTGGG
>CACXCQ010000037.1 GCA_902766185.1 uncultured Eubacteriales bacterium | reverse complement strand
GCCTTCTCAAGCGTGACCGCAGTCTTGTTCACCTTCACGCTCCTGGCATTGGTGTACTTTTTCGTCGCGTTGCCGCCATACGCGTGGATCATCGGGCTGGTCCTGACATAGCTCTTCTTGCCGTCCTTCATCACAAAGGCTTTGATATAGCCCTTGTAGGAAGTGCCCTTCTTGAGGCCTTTTCTGGTCCACTTGAAGGTCTCGTTGCCGTTGATGGTCTTGACCTTTTTGAGGATAAATGAGTTTCTGCCGTTATTCCGGCAGGAACTCCACCCGTCCATCCTCGATATGGTAGATCGCGCCGATGACCTCCAGGCCCTTTTCGTCCTCGATGGGATGGATCGCAAGTTCATGACGGATCCTTTGGACGCCGTGCTGCACGTTCAGGCAGCTTGCCTTGAAGTCGTCTTTTTCGTCGCCGATCGCCAGAGAGATGTCCTTCAGAATGTAATCGATGAATCCTCCGGAATGTCCGGCGATCACAGAGCCGACCGCGCCGCACCGGGTGTGCCCCATCATGACGATCAGTTTCGTTCCCAGATGCTCCGCCGCGTATTCGATGCTCCCGAGCTGGTGGTTATCGAGAACGTTTCCGGCAACTCTGATCACGAACAGCTCGCCGATCCCCGCAGAGAAAATGCTCTCCGGAATGACTCTGGAGTCGGAGCACGTGATGATGATGGCATAAGGATGCTGTCCGTGCTCCGCGGTCTTGAGGCGGAGCGCTTTCGAAACATCGCCCAGACCTGCCTTTGCTTCGAGATACCTCTTGTTGCCCTCGACCAGTTTGTTCTTCGCTTCCTGTGCTGAAATCATATTCTTCTCCCTCACGTTCACGCGCGATATGATTCATATATATTTTTTGTTACCCTAAACCTGACTTTAGGTTCAGGGTAACAAAATTTTAAATATAAATCTGGTGCAGCGGCGATCCGAGACCCGTCGCAATGCGCGGCGATCCGAAACCCGGCGCAATGCGCGGCGATCCGAGACCCGGCGCGATGCACGGCGATGCACGGCCGATCGGTTCTATCCGCTGGCCGCGATCTCTTCGAGAAATGCCCGGGCTTCCGCAGCGCCGCCGCAGGCGCGGAAGCTTTCTGAGATCCTGACTGCGTTCTCTTTGCAGGCGGGATCCGTCAGGACCGTGCTGACCGCGTCCAGAATATCCTCCTCCGAAATCGACTTCAGCATTATCCCGGCGCCGAGCTCCTCTGTACGCTTAGCCACGGCGCCCTGCTCCGCGGTCTGGGGAAACAGCACCAGCGGGACCTGAAAGTACAGCCCTTCGGAGGCGGAATTCATGCCGCAGTGCGTGACGAAGGCGTCGGCGATGGAGAGCACCGCCATCTGATCCACCGTTTCGTGGATCTGAACATTCTTCGGAAGATCCTCAAAGTGTTCGGTGTTCGTCCCCATGGAGATGATGACCTGCCAGTCCGTCTGCCCGAGGACATGGATGCAGTTCCGGTAAAACTCGCGGTTCTGGTTCACCGTTCCCATCGAGATGTATACCGTTTTCTCCGCTGTTTTGGCGACCGGCTCCGTGATGGGCCGGATGGAGGGCCCGATGAAGTGATACCGGTCCGAGAAGGACTCCGCGCAGGGCTGGAAGTACGTTGACGTATAGACGATGGTGTTCGTGTCGTTGTCGTTCTGGACGATATCCAGAATGCCCTTGACCGGGTACCCCTTCTCGCGGAGGCGCTTGATCTGCTTGTTGACCTTGGGCATGGTGAGAAGCATCTTCGCGGTGTCCAGAGGCGATTCCTTCATGTACTTCGCCGAATGCCGGTTGAAGGCAAATGTGGTGGTCGATGAAACATAGGGCAGACCGTGCTTCATCGCCACGAGCTTCCCCCAGAAGGCGACGGAATCCGATACGACGATATCGGGCCTTATCTCCTCGACCTTCCGGGTCGTCATCTCATCCAGGGCGAGCGTCGAAGAAACGAGCAGTTCGGTAGCAAAAGCCTTGTCCTTGCCGACCCTGTCCGCGTTTTCTTTGTCCTCCATCTCAAAGTCGTATCCGTCGCATCCGATGAACTCGGCGCCGGCCTGTTCGATCTTTTCCCGAAACATCTCAAAGGAAAAATAGTAGACCTGATGGCCGGCTTCCGTCAGTTCCTTCACCACGCGCAGCGTAGGGTTCGTATGCCCGTGGGCCGGTATGCAAAACCAGGCGATCTTCATTGCTCTGCTCGCTCCTTATCTCACCGTCACCTTGATCGTCTTTGACACGCCGTTGTGCGCGAAGACGCGAACGCTGCAGGTTCCTTTGCCCCTGGCGGTGATTCTGCCGCTCTTGGATACCGCGGCGACCTTGCTGTCAGTGGTCATGTACCTGAATTTGGGCGCGTGCGCCTTGCCCATCAGCTTCTTGTTCTTGCTGACCTTCTTCACCTTCGCTTTGATCTTGAAGGTCTTTCCGTTCTTCAGGGTGACTTTGGACTTGTTCACCGTCACGCTCCTGGCGTTGGTGTAATTCTTCGTGCCGTTTCCGGTGAAGGCATGGACCAGAGGACTTGTCCTGACGTATTGCTTCTTGCCGTCCTTCATGACGTACGCTTTGACGTAGGCTTTGTAGGCGGTATTCTTCTTCAGACCTGCCTTTGTCCACTTGAAGGTCGTGTTTCCTTCGATCGTGCCGACGTTTCTGCAGCTGACCTTCTTGTCGTTGTGGTTGCACCGGGCGAAGAAGATGTCATAGCCTTCCGCGCCTTGGATCTTGTTCCAGCTGACGGCCATGCCTGTCCTGCCCTTTGCCACTGCCTTTGCGAGAAGCTTGCCGCTGACCTGGTCAGGGGTGGGCTCGGGGGGCGTTGGTTCAGGAGGTGTGGGTTCAGGGGGTGTCGGTTCAGGAGGTGTTGGCTCCGGTGGTGTGGGCTCCGGTGGCGTGGGACCCGGAGGCGTGGGCTCCTCCCACGTTGCGGTGAATGTATGGTCTCCTTCCACCTGGTATTCGTCGCCTGGGAGATACTCAGAGCCTTTCCAGTACTTGAACGTGCAGCCATCCCGATTCGGGGCAGCCGGCATCTTGATCACATTCCCCTTGTTCTCCCGGACGGTGAAGCTGCCGGTCTTGTCGTCGAGCGTGCCGCCATTGAGATCAAAGGTGAGCAGCGCTGTTTCCGCGGGTGTTTCTTCCCACTGGGCGTACAGCGTGACACTGCCGCCGTTCTCCGCGGTCAGATTCTTGACGCTCTGCTCATCACTGTACGCTTCCCCGGTCCCATCTGCCTTTGTGTTCCAGCCTGTGAAGACAGCTCCGCTTCGCGCGAACTGGTTTGCGAACAGATTCTGAGGTTCATCGTAGACCATATCCTGATCTTCCATCTCGCCGATGACAGGAGTTTTCGTGTTCGCGTCAAATTTCACCGTATAGTTGTTGGCCGCCACATGCGCCATGATCTCTGCTTTACCCTTTACCTCGGCGAGCTGATTCGCCATCATTCTGTCGCCATCTTCCCACGAAGGAGCGACTCCTGTTGCGGAGTAACCGTCGAAATGGTATCCTTCATCGACCGATGTATCCAGGATCACCTTTTTGCCAGCCAACACGACAGTCGTATAGCGTCCGTCCGCGTCCGGTTCCACCCCGACCATTCTCACCTGATGAAGGTCCTTGTATGCGGGATCGGCCTCCAGGCTTACGGTATAGTAGTTGAACACTGCGCTGACCGCGCTATCCCCTCCGTATTCGATATCCACGGCCTCGG